>NZ_JBEYXK010000134.1:0-15219 GCF_040645035.1 Streptomyces sp. NPDC046876
GTTTGAGGCGCGGGGGCCGGGGGCGGAGCCCCCGGTTTCGGGAAGGGGCGGGGAGGGGACAGGCTCCGCGCAGCGGCAGGGGGCGGCGACAGCCGGGACTGTGACGCGGATGTCTGTCAATGCCGCCTCTCGGCGGACGGCTGGATTCCGTCCATCATGCGGCCATGAGAACTCATCTGACGCGCCGTCATTTCCTGGGGCTCGGCGCCCTCCAGACGGCGGCGGCCCTCGGCCTCACCCGCATCGGCCTCCAGGCCGCGAACGCCGCCGAACCACCCCCGGCGGACCACGCCCCCGCCATCGTCGTCGGCTCCGGCTACGGCGCCGCCGTGGCCGCGCTCCGTCTCGGCCAGGCCGGCGTCCGGACGGTCGTCCTCGAGATGGGCCGCCTCTGGAACACCCCCGGCCCGGACGGCAAGGTCTTCCCCTCCACCTCCGCCCCCGACCACCGTTCCATGTGGTTCCGCACCCGCACCGAGGCCCCGCTCGCCACCTTCCTCTGGCTGGACGTGGTGAACCGCGACATCACCCCGTACCCCGGCGTCCTCGACCGCGTGAACCACGGCGACATGTCCGTCTACGTCGGCCGCGGCGTCGGCGGCGGCTCCCTCGTCAACGGCGGCATGGCGCCGACCCCGCGCCGCTCCTACTTCCAGGAGGTGCTGCCCCGCGTCGACGCCGACGAGATGTACGGCACGTACTTCCCGCGCGCCCGCGCCATGCTCGGCGTCAACGACATCGACCCGGGCTGGTTCGAGTCCACGGAGTGGTACCGCTTCGCCCGCATCTCCCGCAGGCACGCCCAGAACACCGGCCTGAAGACCGCCTTCGTGCCCAACGTGTACGACTTCGGGTACATGCAGCGCGAGGCCGCCGGCACCGCCACCCGCTCCGCCCTCGCCGGCGAGGTGATCTACGGCAACAACCACGGCAAGAAGAGCCTCGACAAGACCTACCTCGCGGCCGCCCTCGGCACGGGCAACGTCACCATCGAGACCATGCAGCGCGTGGTCGGCGTACGCCAGGACCCGGCCGGGGGCTACGTGCTCACCGTGCACGGCAGCGATGTCAGCGGACGGGTCACCGAGGTGCGCGAACTGGGCTGCCGGCAACTGTTCCTCGGAGCCGGCAGCCTCGGCACCACCGAGATCCTGCTGCGCGCCCGCGAGCGCGGCACCCTGCCGGGGCTGAACGACCAGGTCGGGCGCGGCTGGGGCCACAACGGCAACATCATGACCGCCCGCGCCAACCACCTCTGGGACACCGTCGGCGCCCACCAGGCCACCATGCCGGCCCTCGGCATCGACGACTGGGACAACGCGGCCAATCCGGTCTTCGCGGAGATCGCCCCGCTGCCCATGGGCATCGAGCACTGGATCTCGATGTACCTGGCCATCACCAAGAACCCCGAGCGCGGCTTCTTCACGTACGACGCGGCCACCGACTCGGCGCGGCTGAACTGGCGCCGGGAGCAGAACACCCCGTCCGTCGCGGCGGCCAAGTGCCTCTTCGACCGCATCAACCGCGCCAACTTCACGATGTACCGCTACGACCTGTTCGGCGACAACAAGGCCTTCGCCGACACCTTCACGTACCACCCGCTGGGCGGCTGCGTCCTCGGGCAGGCCACCGACGACCACGGCCGCGCCAAGGGCCACCCGGGCCTGTACGTGGTCGACGGCTCCCTCGTGCCGGGATCGCTCGGCGTGAACCCGTTTTTGACCATCACCGCCCTCGCGGAGCGCAACATGGCCCGGATCCTGGCCGAGGACCCCCGGTGAGGCACGGGGCTCAGGAGCGGTAGAGCGCCTCGATCTCGTCCGCGAAGTCCTTGGCCACCACGTTCCGCTTCAGCTTCAGTGAGGGCGTGATGTGGCCGGACTCCTCCGTGAACTGGGAGGGCAGGATGCGGAATTTCCGCACCGATTCCGCCTTGGAGACCGCCGCATTGCCGTCGTCCACGGCCTTCTGGACGGCGGCGATGAGGTCCGCGTCCTCGCGCAGGTCCGCCGCGGTGGACCCGGCCGGCTTGCCGTTCTCCGCCGCCCAGCGGCCCAGGAACTCCTCGTCGAGGGTGACCAGCGCCGCCACGAACGGCTTCGCGTCGCCCACCACCATGCACTCCGCGACCAGCGCGTGCGCCCGGATCCGGTCCTCGATCACGGCCGGGGCGACGTTCTTGCCGCCCGCCGTGACGATGAGCTCCTTCTTGCGGCCGGTGATGGTGAGGTAGCCGTCCTCGTCGAGGGTGCCGACGTCGCCGGTGTGGAACCAGCCGTCGGTGAGCGCCTCGGCGGTCGCCGCCTCGTTCTGCCAGTAGCCGCGGAAGACGTGCTCGCCGTGGAGCAGCACCTCGCCGTCGTCGGCGATGCGCACCACCGAGCCCGGCAGCGGCTGGCCGACCGAGCCGATCTTCGGCCGGTCCCAGGGGTTGAAGGCGGTCGCCGCGCAGGACTCCGTCAGGCCGTAGCCCTCCAGCACCGTGAAGCCGATGCCGCGGAAGAAGTGGCCGAGCCGCTCGCCCAGCGGGGCGCCGCCGGAGATCGCGTACTCGCCGCGGCCGCCGAGGACCGCGTGCAGCTTGCTGTAGACCAGCTTCGAGAAGACCTTGTGCTTCAGCCGCAGCCCGAAGGAAGGGCCGCCGGCGGTGTCCAGCGCGCGGCTGTACGCGATGGCCGTCTCGGCCGCCGCGTCGAAGATCTTCCCCTTGCCGTCGGCCTGGGCCTTGGCGCGCGCCGAGTTGTAGACCTTCTCGAAGACGCGCGGCACGCCGAGGATCAGCGTCGGCCGGAACGACTGCAGCTCGTCGGTGAGGTTCTTGATGTCCGGTACGCAGCCCAGGCGGATCGGCGCCAGCACGGCCGCCACCTCCACCAGGCGCCCGAAGACGTGCGCGGCCGGCAGGAAGAGCAGCACCGAGCACTCGCCGGTGCGGAACAGCGGGCTCAGGCGCTCCACCACGTTGCCGCACTCGGCGAAGAAGTTGCGGTGGGTCAGCACACAGCCCTTGGGGCGGCCGGTCGTGCCCGAGGTGTAGACGATGGTGGCCGGGTCGTCGGCGCCCGCCAGCGCGCTGCGCTCGTCGACCTCGGCGTCGGAGACGCCGGCGCCGGCGGCCTTCAGGGCCTCGACAGCGCCCTGCTCCATCTCCCAGACCTGGCGCAGCTCCGGCAGCCGCTCGCGCAGCGAGGCCACGGCGGCGCTGTGGCCCGGGCCCTCCACCACGGCGGCGACGGCGCCGGAGTCGCCGAGGATCCACTGGATCTGCTCGGGCGAGCTGGTCTCGTACACGGGGACGGTGACGCCGCCCGCGGTCCAGATCGCGAAGTCGATCAGCACCCACTCGTAGCGGGTGCGGGAGATCAGCGCGACCCGGTCGCCGGGCTGCACGCCCGCCGCGATCAGGCCCTTGGCGGTGGCCCGGACCTCGGCGAGGAACTCGGTGGCCGTGACGTCCTGCCACCGGCCGTCGACCTTGCGGCCCATGACGGCGGTGTCGGGATGCTGCGCGGCATTGCGGCGGATGAGATCCGTCAGGTTCCCGTCCGACGGGACCTCGTACAGGGCCGGAAGGCTGAACTCGCGCAAGACTGCTGCTCCTCTGGGCGCCATCGCCACCGTGTGGACCGACCGGACGTTACCCACCGGTAGTGGGTTCCGGATAGAGGGAACCGGCCAGATGTTCCGTGCGTCACATGACGCGGCACTGCCCTGCCGACAGTAGTCGACCCCGGCAACGACCCGGAAGTAACCGCAGGTAGGGCCACTTGTGCGACCCCCTCTACCCGGCGCGCAACGGCCCCCCTAGGGTTCCCCCATGGCCGGCAGCACCGATGGCAGGAACGGCGGCGACAGCCGCACGCACGCGGGCGCACCCTCCGCCGCACGCACCGGGACGCGCGTCCACGTGGTCAGCGACGTCCACGGCAACGCCGAGGCCCTCGCCCGGGCCGGAGACGGCGCCGACGCCCTGATCTGCCTCGGCGACCTCGTGCTCTTCCTCGACTACGCCGACCACTCCCGCGGCATCTTCCCCGACCTCTTCGGCATCGAGAACGCCCACCGGATCGTGGAGCTGCGCACCGCCCGCCGCTTCGACGAGGCCCGCGACCTCGGCCGGCGGCTGTGGGCCGGCCTGGACCGGGAGCGGCTGATCGAGGACGCGGTGCGCCGCCAGTACGCCGAGATGTTCGCCGCGTTCCCCCACCCCACGTACGCCACCTACGGCAACGTCGACATCCCGGGCCTGTGGCAGGAGTACGCCGGCCCCGGCACCACCGTCCTCGACGGCCAGCGCGTGGAGATCGCCGGCCGCGTCTTCGGGTTCGTCGGCGGCGGCCTGCCCTCCCCGATGCGCACCCCGTACGAGGTGGACGAGGAGGAGTACGCCGCCAAGGTCGAGGCCCTCGGCGAGGTGGACGTGCTCTGCTCGCACATCCCGCCGGAGGTCCCCGAGCTCTGCTACGACACCGTCGCCCGCCGCTTCGAACGCGGCAGCGAGGCGCTGCTCGCCGCGATCCGCCGGACCCGGCCCCGCTACGCCCTCTTCGGCCACGTCCACCAGCCGCTGGCGCGGCGGATGCGGATCGGGAGCACCGAGTGCGTGAACGTCGGGCACTTCGCCGCCACCGGAAGGCCCTGGGCCCTGGAGTGGTGAGCTCCGCACGCACGGTAGCCTGCACGCGGCGGCCGCAGGCCGCACACTTCCTCGAAAAACTCCACGGAGGAGCGACCGCGATGGCGGAACACACCAGCTCGAGCATCACGATCGATGCGGCGCCGGCCGACGTCATGGCAGTGATCGCCGACTTCGCCCGCTACCCCGAGTGGACCGGCGAGGTGAAGGAGGCAGAGGTGCTGGCCGCCGACGCCGACGGCCGCGCCGAAAAGGTCCGCCTGCTGCTCGACGCCGGCGCGATCAGGGACGACCACACCCTCGCCTACACCTGGAAGGGCACCGACGAGGTCAGCTGGACCCTGGACAAGTCGCAGATGCTGCGCCAGCTCGACGGCTCGTACCGGCTGGCCCCGCTGGAGGGCGGCAAGCGCACCGAGGTCACCTACCAGCTGACCGTCGACGTCAAGATCCCCATGCTCGGCATGATCAAGCGCAAGGCCGAGAAGGTCATCATCGACCGGGCCCTCGCGGGCCTGAAGAAGCGCGTCGAATCGACCTCGGCCTGATCCGCGTGCGCATCCTGCTCGTCACCGGCCCCGGCGGGGCCGGGCGCACCACCGTCGCCGCGGCCGCCGCCCGCGCCGCGTCCCGGGCGGGGCAGCGGGTGCTGCTGCTGTCCGGCGACCCCGCCGAACCGCTCGCCGCGCTCGTCGGACCGTACGCGGGGGATCCGGCGGAGCCCGCCGGGGCCGCGGAGGCCGTGCAGCCCGCCGAGGCCGTGCAGCCCGCCGAGGCCCGTGAGTCCGCCGAGGCCGGTGAGTCCGTCGAGGTCGCGCCGGGCCTGACCGCCCGGTCCGCCGCCGGGGTCCTGGTGGCCCGCGTCGACTCCGGCGAGGAGTTCCGCGCCGAGCTCGTCGCCCTCCAGGAGCGAGGATCCGCCCTGCTCGGCATGCTCGGGTCCCGGCCCATGGGCGCCGAGGAGCTCACCGAGCTGCCCGGCGCCGAGCAGTTCGCGCTGCTGCGGGCCCTGCGGCGGGCCGCCTCCGCGCCCGCCGTCGACCTGGTCGTCGTCGACATGCCGCCGCTGCCCCGGGCGCTGGCCGTCCTCGCCCTGCCCGCGCAGCTGCGCCGCTACCTGGCCCGGCTGCTCCCGGCCGAGCGGCAGGCCGCGCGCGCCCTGCGCCCCGTACTGGCCCAGCTCGCCGGCGTCCCGATGCCCGCGCAGTGGCTGTACGAGGCCGCCGCCCGCTGGGACGAGGAGCTGGGAGCAGTCCAGCGGGTCGTGGAGGCCGACACCACCTCGGTCCTGCTGGTCGCCGAACCCGGACCCGGCGCCGACGCCGCCCTGCGCAGCGGGCTGCTCGGGCTCGCCCTGCACGAGCTGCCCGTCGCCGGGATCGTCGCCAACCGCATGGTGCCCCAGGGCTCGCCCGACCCGTGGCTGGCCGGGCTCGCCGCCGAGCAGGAGAAGTACGCCGCCCACTGGGCCGGCGACACGCCCGTGGTCCCGCTCGCCCACCTCGGCCGGGCCCCGCGCGGACCGGAGGACCTCGACCGGCTCGCCGCCGCCCCGGGGCTCCTCCCGGACGGCCCGCCGGCCCGCCGGGGCTGGGCCGTCGAGGACCGCCTCGCCGAGGACGGGGTACTCGTCTGGGTGGTGCCGCTGCCCGGCGCGCACAAACGGGACCTCGACCTCGTCCGGCGCGGCGACGAGCTGACCGTCGCGGCCGGACCGCACCGGCGGATCGTTTCCCTGCCTTCCGCCCTGCGCCGCTGCACCGTCTCCGGCGCCGCCCTCACCGACGGCGAGCTGCGCGTCCGCTTCACCCCCGACCCGGGACTGTGGCCCCGCCGGGCCTGAACCGCGTACCCCCGTTCGGGTAACGTCGAAAGGGATACGCACCGCACGTTCCGCAGCAGCCGCAGGAGAGTCCGCCATGAGCGAGGCCACCGACCGTCCCGCCGACGACGACGCCTGGGCCACGGCCTGCGCCGAGGACCTCGCCGCCGAGGAGGAGCGCCGCCGCACCCGGCACGGCGGCGGCGCCGCCACGGGCACCGCCGGCGCCGCCGAGGAGCTGCACAAGCTGTTCGAGGCCGTCGCCGAGAAGGTGTCCGCCCTGAACAACCCGCTGCTCGCAGCCACCGCCCAGGGCGCGCTGCGGCAGTTCGTCGACCAGGCGAAGGCCGCCGCCAAACCCGTCGTCGAGCGCAACCCCGAGGTGTTCGGGCACCTCGCGGCCGCCGGCACCGAGCTGCTGGCCGCCTACCGCTCCGCCGTCGAGGGCCACGAACGCCGCTGGACCCGCGACGAGCCCGGCGCCGGCCGCCCCGCCGACCGGCCCTCGGACCGTCCCTCCGGCGACGGCTCCGACCCCCGCGACGAGGGCGGTACCGGCCCCGGCCACCGGATCGATCTCGACTGAGACCCTGCCGCCCTCGGGTACCGTTGGCCATGGCGGGGTTTGACCGGAAACCGAGGGACTAATGGGACTCACCATCGGCGTCGACATCGGCGGCACGAAGATCGCGGCCGGCGTGGTCGACGAAGAGGGCACCATCCTTGAGACGTACAAGGTGCCCACCCCGCCGACGCCGGACGGCGTGACGGACGCGATCTGCACCGCCGTGTCCGAAGTCAGCAAGAACCACACCATCGAGGCCGTCGGCATCGGCGCCGCCGGCTACGTGGACGACAAGCGCGCCACCGTGCTCTTCGCGCCGAACATCAACTGGCGCCACGAGCCGCTCAAGGACAAGGTCGAGCAGCGCATCGGCCTCCCCGTCGTCGTCGAGAACGACGCGAACTGCGCCGCCTGGGGCGAGTACCGCTTCGGCGCCGGCCAGGGCCACGAGGACGTCATCTGCATCACGCTGGGCACCGGCCTCGGCGGCGGCATCATCATCGGCAACAAGCTGCGCCGCGGACGCTTCGGCGTGGCCGCCGAGTTCGGGCACATCCGGGTCGTCCCGGACGGTCTGCTGTGCGGCTGCGGCAGCCAGGGCTGCTGGGAGCAGTACGCCTCCGGGCGCGCGCTCGTCCGGTACGCCAAGCAGCGCGCCAACGCCACCCCCGAGAGCGCGGCGATCCTCCTCGCGCTCGGAGACGGCACCCCCGACGGGATCGAGGGCAAGCACATCAGCCAGGCCGCCCGCCAGGGCGACCCCGTGGCCATCGACTCCTTCCGCGAGCTGGCCCGCTGGGCCGGCGCGGGCCTGGCCGACCTGGCCTCGCTCTTCGACCCCTCGGCGTTCATCGTCGGCGGCGGCGTCTCCGACGAGGGCGACCTCGTCCTCGACCCGATCCGCAAGTCCTTCAAGCGCTGGCTGATCGGCGGCGCCTGGCGCCCGCACGCGCAGGTACTGGCCGCCCAGCTCGGCGGCAAGGCCGGCCTGGTCGGCGCGGCCGACCTGGCCCGCCAGGGCTGACGCCCCCCGCACCGCGCGGTCCTGCCCGCCGTGCCCTCTGGGGCGCGGCGGGCAGCATGGCTATGTTGCCGGTATGGATATGGACCTGACCTCGCGGCTCCCCGCACTGCCTCAGTCCCGTACCGAACCGGACGGCTCGGCCGTCGTCCGCGTCCTCAGCTACAACATCCGCTCGATGCGCGACGACGAGGACGCGCTGGCCCGGGTGATCCGGGCCTGCGCCCCCGACCTGGTCCTGATCCAGGAGGCGCCGCGGTTCTTCCGCTGGCGCAAGCACGCGGCCCGGCTCGCCGCCAAGAGCGACCTGGTCGTCCTGTCGGGCGGCGCCACCGCCGCCGGGCCGCTGCTGCTGTGCTCGCTGCGGGCCTTCGTGGAGCGGACCGAGGACGTCCTGCTGCCGCTGACCCCCGGGCTGCACCGGCGCGGCTTCGCCACCGCCGTGGTCCGCTTCGGGGGTGTCCGGGTCGCCGTGGTCAGCGCGCACCTCTCGCTGGACCGGGCCGAGCGGCTGGCCCAGGCCGAGCAGCTGCTGGCCCGGGTCCAGGAGACCGACGCCCCGTACGCGATCGTCGCGGGCGACGTGAACGAGACCCCCGACGGGCCTGCCTTCCGGCTGCTGGCCGGCTCCCTCCAGGACTGCCGGGCCGTCGCGCCCTGGGGTGGCGAGCACACCTTCGTCCGCGCCGGGGCGCCGCGCCGCATCGACGCGATCTTCGCCTCCGGCGGGGTCGAGGTCCTCGCCTGCGGCGTCCCGCAGGGCCTGGACGGCATCACGCCGGCGGACCTGGCCGCCGCCACGGACCACCTCCCGGTCCTCTCGGCCCTCCGCCTCCCGGCGCGGCACTAGCCGCCGCCGCCGCTCCCGCTGCGCGGAGCCTGTCCCCTCCCCGCCCCTTCCCGAAACCGGGTCCTGCGGCCCCGGGCCCCGCTGCGGGGCTGCGCCCCGCACCCGCTGGGGCTCCGCCCCAGACCCCGCGCCTCAAGCGCCGGCGGGGCTGGAATATCCAGCCCGCGCGGCGTTTGAGCGCACCGGGCGCGGAGCGCCCGGAAGGGGTCCGGGCGAAGCCCGGTTTCGGGAAGGGGCGGGGTGGGGAACGGCTCCGCGCAGCGGCAGTGGGAACCGGCAGCGGAAGCCGGCAGCGGGAGCCGGCAGCGCACGCCGGGGTCAGACCACCGCGCCGCGGCCGGGGTCGTCATCGTCGTCGTCGCCCTGCGACATGCGGGCCACCAGCGTGGCGAAGCCGCCCAGGAAGCCGCCGATGCCGAGCGTCGTCAGCCACCACGTCATGTCCCACTGCAGCAGCACGGCCACCAGCAGCAGCACCGGCCCGCCGACCACCGCCAGCCAGGCGAACTTCGTCGTCGTATCGGCCTCCGGCAGCTCCGGCTCGGGCTGGACGAAGTGCCCCTCGTCCAGTTCGTCCGGATCCGGCGGCGTGTGGTCGCGGGGCCCGGCACCGGCCCCGGCACCACCCCCGCCCACGCCCGGGGCGAAGACCACCGAGCTGCCCAGCGGCGGGGCCGGCGGGGCCGCGGGGCCCTCCTCCGGCGACGCCCCCGGGTCCTCCGGCTCCGGCTCGGGCTCCGGCTTCGGCAGCGGCTCCACGTCCTCCTCCGGCAGCATCAGGTTCTCGATCGGCCGGAACGGCCGCGCCCCCGGCGGATCCGGCGGCTCCTGCCCGTAGCCGGCGACGATCGCCGCCCACGCCGCCTCCTCGTCCAGCGGGGGAACGCCCCCCGAGGACTCCTCGTGTTCAGCCACCGCTGGCCGCCCCTTCCCTGCCGACGCTCTGCGCGAGCCGCCCGACGAACGCGTAGCTGTCCTCGAAGATCCGCTCCGCATCGTGGTCCAACGTCGCGACGTGGTAGCTCTGTTCCAGCAGCGTCTCGGTGACGTCCGTCGAGGAGATCCGCGCCAGGATCCGCGCCGAGTCCACCGGCGGCACCACGTGGTCCTGCGGGCTGTGCAGCAGCAGCACCGGCTGCGTCACCTGCGGCAGCTCGCCGTCCACGAGCCGGAGGAACTGCCGCAGCGAGTGCGCCGCCCGCGTCGGCACCCGGTCGTACCCGACCTCGTCCGAGCCCGGCTTGGCGATGTCGCTCGCGATGCCCGGCGTCGACCGCACGAAGTGCTTGGCCACCGGAAGGGCGAAGGCCAGCGGATCGTGCACCTTGTTGGCCGGGTTGACGAGGACGATGCCGCTGATGGCATCACCGTGCTTCGCCGCCAGCCGCAGGGTCAGCGCCCCGCCCATGGACAGCCCGAACACGAACACCTGCGTGCAGGAGTCCAGTAGTTCCCGCAGCGCCCGGTCGACCTCGGCGTACCAGTCCTGCCAGCCCGTGAGCTGCATGTCCTGCCAGCGCGTCCCGTGCCCGGGCAGCAGCGGCAGCGACACCGTCAGGCCCTGGGCGGCGAGGTACTCGGCCCACGGGCGCAGCGACTGCGGGGAGCCGGTGAAGCCGTGGCACAGGAGGACGCCGACCTCTCCGCCCTCGTGGCGGAACGGCTCGGCTCCAGGGAGGACGGGCACCAGTGTCTCCTTAGTGAGGGGGTGAGAGGGGGTGCGTAGCGCTGTGTGACTTCACCGTACGCGACCGGCACGGCACCGACCAGGGCCGTAGGACCGCCGCGGCGCGAGCCAGGGGTTAAGGTCTGTTCGACAGGACACAGGAAGGCTTACGAGTTGATCTACGGCGCAATGAAGTTCTCCATCGGGGGTTCCCTGAAGCTCGCCTTCAGGCCGTGGGTGGAGGGCCTCGAGAACATTCCCGCCGAGGGGCCGGCGATCCTGGCGAGCAACCACCTGTCCTTCTCGGACTCCTTCTTCCTGCCGGCCGTGCTCGACCGGAAGGTGACCTTCATCGCGAAGGCCGAGTACTTCACCTCCCCGGGCGTCAAGGGCAAGCTGACGGCCGCGTTCTTCAAGGGCGTCGGCCAGCTCCCGGTGGACCGCTCCGGCGCGCGCGGGGCCGGCGAGGCCGCCATCAAGAGCGGCATCGAGGTCATCGAGCGCGGTGAGCTGTTCGGTATTTACCCCGAGGGCACGCGTTCACCCGACGGCCGCCTCTACCGCGGCAAGCCCGGAGGCCTGGCCCGCGTGGCACTGGCCACCGGCGCGCCCGTGATCCCCGTCGCGATGATCGACACCGAGAAGATCCAGCCTCCCGGCAAGGTCGTCCCGAAGCTGATGCGCCCGGGCATCCGGATCGGCAAGCCGCTGGACTTCAGCCGCTACCAAGGCATGGACGGCGACCGCTTCATCCTGCGCTCGGTGACCGACGAGGTCATGTACGAGATCATGAAGCTGTCGGGCCAGGAGTACGTCGACATCTACGCGACGGCCGCCAAGCGCCAGATCGCCGATGCCGAGAAGGCCGCCAAGGCCGCGAAGGCCGGCGACAAGAGCGGGGACGACAAGAGCGCCGAATAGGCGCCGGAGTTCGGGGCGGGACCGCCCACAAGGGGTGGGGGATGGCGAAACGCGAGCGCGTCGAGCGCGTCGTGCGCATGTCGGTCGAGCAGCCGCTGTGGCGGGCGCTGACCGGCTACCGGCTGATCAGCACGGCCTATGCGGTGGGGCTGTTCGCCTCGGCGTACCGCGCCTTCGACCGCCCCTGGGTCGCGGTCGGCTACCTCTCCTTCCTCGTCGTGTGGACGCTGGCCACCCTGCCCAAGGTCGCCAATGCCGCGAGCTGCACCAGGCGGTTCCTGGTCGCCGACCTCACCATCGCCCTGGTGGGCGTCCTGCTCACGCCCCTCGCGGACACCGACGAGCGGATCACCGCGGGCGGCCCCACCCTCCCCAGCATCTGGACGGCCGGGGCGGTCCTCGCCTTCGCGATCAAGGGCGGCTGGCGCTGGGCCTGCTTCGCGTCGAGCTTCGTCGCCGCCGCCAACATCGTCCAGCGCGGCGCGCCCACCCGCGACACCGTGCACAACGTGGTGCTGGTCTGGGTCGCCTCCGTCGCCGTCGGGTACGTCGTCGAGGTCGCCCGGGCCAGTGAGGCCACGCTCGCCCGCGCCCTGGAGATCGAGGCCGCCACCCGCGAACGCGAGCGCCTCGCCCGCGACATCCACGACGGGGTCCTGCAGGTCC
Source organism: Streptomyces sp. NPDC046876 (assembly GCF_040645035.1). Classification (NCBI taxonomy): domain Bacteria; kingdom Bacillati; phylum Actinomycetota; class Actinomycetes; order Kitasatosporales; family Streptomycetaceae; genus Streptomyces; species Streptomyces sp. NPDC046876. The sequence goes on from NZ_JBEYXK010000134.1 coordinate 12,148, forward strand.
TCGCCATGGTGCAGCGGCGCGGCACCGAGCTGGGCGGTGAGGCCGCCGAGCTCGGGCGGATGGCCGGCGAGCAGGAGGTCGCACTGCGCACCCTGGTCTCCAGCGGGCTGGTGCACACCTCCCGGGTCTCCAGCGACGAGTCGCTCGGCGCGCGGGTGGCCGCGTACGAGGTGGACGAGCCCGGCGCGGACGAGGGCGAGACGGATCTGCGGACCCTGCTCGCCCCGCACGCCGGCTCCCGGGTCAGCTTCGCCGAGCCGGGCACCCCGGTCCCGCTGCCCGCGCCCGCGGCGCGGGAGCTGGCCGCCGCCGTCGGCGCCGCCCTGGACAACGTGCGCAAGCACGCCGGGGACGGGGCCCGCGCCTGGATCCTGGTCGAGGACTGGGGCGACGAGGTGGTCGTCACCGTCCGCGACGACGGGCCCGGCATCCCGGCCGGCCGTCTCGACCAGGCCGAGGGCGAGGGCCGGATGGGCGTGGCGCTGTCCATCCGCGGCCGGCTGCGCGACCTCGGCGGCAGCGCCGAGCTGGTGTCCGTCCCCGGGCAGGGCACCGAAGTGGAACTGAAAGTACCCAGGGGGAGGACCCAGTGAACCAGCCGCACCAGCCGCACGAGCCGCATGACGCACGCGAGGCGCACGAGGCGCACGGCGCCATCAAGGTGATGGTCGTCGACGACCACCCGATGTGGCGGGACGCGGTCGCCCGCGACCTGGCCGCCGCCGGCTTCGACGTGGTCGCCACCGCCGGCGACGGCCCCGAGGCCGTGCGCCGGGCCCGCGCCGCCGCCCCGCACGTGCTGGTCCTCGACCTCAACCTGCCCGGCATGCCCGGCGTACAGGTCTGCAAGGAGCTCGTCGGCGCCAACCCCGCCCTGCGCGTGCTGGTCCTGTCCGCGAGCGGCGAGCACGCCGACGTGCTGGAGGCGGTGAAGTCCGGTGCCACCGGCTACCTGATGAAGTCCGCGGGCGCCCAGGAGCTGATCGACGCCGTCCGCCGCACGGCAGCCGGGGACCCGGTGTTCACCCCGGGCCTGGCCGGGCTGGTCCTCGGCGAGTACCGGCGCCTGGCCACCGACCCGGCGCCCGCCGCGCCGGACGAGCCGAAGGCGCCGCACCTGACCGACCGTGAGACCGAGGTGCTGCGGCTCGTGGCCAAGGGGCTGTCGTACAAGCAGATCGCGGAGCGGCTGGTCATCTCCCACCGCACCGTGCAGAACCACGTCCAAAACACCCTCGGCAAGCTCCAACTGCACAACCGGGTCGAGCTCGTCCGCTACGCGATAGAGCGCGGGCTCGACGAGGCGTAGCCGGCGCGCAAGCGGCGCCGTACGTCGTACTTACGTCCTCGTACGAGTGAACGGGCGTACACAACGCCCCGCGATTCCACCGGAATTGACGCATTCCGGCGCCTCGCTGTGACCTGGGTCACCACTAGCGTGGCCGTCATACGGGCCCATGGGGCCCTGTGGCGAAGGGAGATTCCATGAAGGTCGGAGTGCTCACCGGCGGCGGAGACTGCCCCGGACTCAACGCGGTGATCCGGGCCGTCGTCCGCAAGGGCGTCCAGGAGTACGGCTGCGAGTTCGTCGGCTTCAAGGACGGCTGGCGCGGCGCGGTCGAGGGCGACACCGTCCCGCTCGGCATCCCGGCCGTCCGCGGCATCCTGCCGCGCGGCGGAACGATCCTCGGTTCCTCGCGCACCAACCCCTTCAAGCGCGACCACGGGGTCCGGCAGATCAAGGACAACCTCGCCAAGACCGAGGTCGAGGCCCTCATCGCGATCGGCGGCGAGGACACCCTCGGCGTCGCCGCCCGGCTGTACGGGGAGTACGGCATCCCCTGCGTCGGCGTGCCGAAGACCATCGACAACGACCTGTCGGCCACCGACTACACCTTCGGCTTCGACACGGCCGTGGGCATCGCCACCGAGGCCATCGACCGGCTGCACACCACCGCCGAGTCCCACATGCGCGTCCTGGTCGTCGAGGTGATGGGCCGCCACGCCGGCTGGATCGCCCTGCACTCGGGCCTCGCCGGCGGGGCCAACGTCATCCTCATCCCCGAACGGCGCTTCGACGTGGACCAGGTGTGCGCCTGGGTCACCTCCCGGTTCAAGGCGAGCTACGCGCCGATCGTGGCGATCGCCGAGGGGGCCATGCCGAAGGACGGCGAGATGGTCCTCAAGGACGCCACCACCGACTCCTTCGGCCACGTCCGGCTGTCGGGCGTGGGCGAGTGGCTGGCCAAGGAGATCGAGGCCCGGACCGGCAAGGAAGCCCGCACCACGGTGCTCGGCCACATCCAGCGCGGGGGCACGCCGAGCGCCTTCGACCGTTGGCTGGCCACCCGGTTCGGGCTGCACGCCATCGACGCCGTGCGGGACGGGGACTTCGGGAAGATGGTCGCCCTCAGGGGCACGGACATCGTGCGCGTGCCGATCGCTGACGCCACGGCGAAGCTGAAGACGGTGGACCCGGCGCTGTACGAAGAGGCCGAGGTCTTCTTCGGCTGACCCGGGCCGCGGGCGCGGGGCGGGTGGCCGGCCGTTCCGGAACGGCCGGCCACCCCCTAGAGTGCGCCCGTGGACGCACCCGTTGTGGGCCGCTGGCTGCTGCTGGCCCTTGCCCTGATCCAGTTGGTGTCCTCCGTCCGGGACCTGCGGCACGGGCTGCGCGCCGGGGTGGGGGAACGCACCGATCGGTGGCTGGCCTTCGCCGACCATCTGGTGGGCGTGCCGGCCTGCACCGCCCTCGCCTTCGGGTGGCTCGAGCTGTTCCTGTACGTCATGGTCGTGGCGGCCCCGGTGTTCATCTGGCGCCTCGTCCGCAACCTCCGCGCCCGCCGCCGAGCCCCGGCCCACCCGCTCTAGCGGGCCCATCCCTGCCGGGATTTGGCATTCCAGCCCGTCGAGTTTGGCCCCCGGCCCCGCCGGCCATCAGGCCCCGGCCGGGCCAACCCGCCGGCCTTCGAAGCCGGGGGTCGGCAAATCCAGCCTCGCCGGCGTTTGAGGCGCGGGGTTTGGGGCGGAGCCCCAAGAATCCCGGCTCCGCCGGGCACCGGGCTCTGCCCG
>NZ_JBEYXK010000135.1:0-15117 GCF_040645035.1 Streptomyces sp. NPDC046876
GGGGGGGGGGGGGGGGGGGGGGGTGCTGTTTTTGGGTTGGTGTGGGGGGGGGGGTTGGGGGGGGGGGGGGCCGGGGGCGGGGGGGGGGGTGGGGGGGGGGGGGGGGGGGGGCCCCCCCCCCCCCCACCACATGTGCCACGCCAGTGTACTGACCGGGTGTCAGGGGGCCTTGCCCACTCCGGCCGCTCCGCCGGCGTCGACCTCGGCGACGTCGGCCTCGACCATGGCGCCGGTGCCCTTCTTCGAGGTCCGCAGGCGCTTCTCGAGGAAGGACGCCAGGGTGGTCAGGGTGAAGTTCACCGCGATGTACAGCAGGGCGATCACGAGCATGGTCGCGATGGTGTTGCTGTAGTTGGCGGAGATCTGCCGGTTCATCGACATCAGGTCGCCGAAGCCGAGGACGGCGCCGCCGAGCGCGGTGTCCTTGAGGATCACCACGAGCTGGCTGACCAGCGCCGGCAGCATTGCCGTGACGGCCTGCGGGACCAGGATGTACGTCATGATCTGGCCCTTGCGCATGCCGATCGCCTTGGCTGCGTCCGTCTGGCCGCGGGGAAGCGACTGGATGCCGGCCACGACGATCTCCGCGATGACCGCGGAGTTGTACAGGACGAGGGCGGTGACCACTGCGTACAGGGGCCGCAGGTCGGAGCTGACCGTGCCGAGCATCACGTACAGGGCAGAGCTGAAGAACATCAGGATCAGGACCGGGATGGCGCGGAAGAACTCCACGACTGTGCCGACCGGGATCCGCACCCATGCGTGGTCCGAGAGCCGGGCGATGCCGAGGAGTGCGCCGAGCGGCAGCGCGATCACCATGGCGATCAGGCCGGCCTTGAGGGTCTCGCCGAGGCCGGGCAGCAGGAACGTCGTCCAGATCTGGCTGTCCGTGACGAAGGGGGTCCACTTGTCGGCGTCGAGTTGGTGCTGCTCGGCCATGAGGGACAGCGCCCACCACAGGACCAGCGCGAGGACCACCAAGAAGCCGGCGGTGTAGATCCAGTTGCGGACCTTGGCTTTGGGGCCGGGCGTGTCGTACAGAACGGAGCTCATCGCTTCACCGCCACTCGCTTGGAAACCCAGCCCAGCAGCAGGCCGGTGGGCAGGGTCAGCACGACGAAGCCGAGAGCGAAGACCGCGAAGACCGCGAAGATCGCCTGCGCCTCGTTCTCCAGCATTTCCTTCATCAGCAGGGCCGCCTCGGCCACGCCGATGGTCGCCGCCACCGTGGTGTTCTTGGTGAGGGCGATCAGTACGTTGGTGAGCGGCGCGATGACCGCCCGGAAGGCCTGGGGGAGCACGATGAGCGTGAGCACCTGGAAGAAGCTCAGCCCCAGCGCGCGTGCGGCCTCGGCCTGGCCCACGGGCACGGTGTTGATGCCCGCGCGCAGCGCCTCGCAGACGAACGTGCCGGTGTAGGCGATCAGGCCCAGGACCGCGAGGCGGAAGCCGATCTCCTTGAAGTTCTCCCCGCCGAGCGTGATCTTCAGCGTCTGGTTGAGGCCCAGCGAGCAGCCGATGATCAGCAGGGTCAGCGGCGTGTTGCGCACGACGTTGACGTACGCGGTGCCGAAGGACCGCATGATCGGGACGGGGCTGACCCGCATCCCGGCCAGGATCGTGCCCCAGATCAGGGATCCGACCGCGGAGTAGAGGGTGAGCTGCACCGTCACCCAGAAGGCCCCGAGCACGTCGTACTGCCCGGAAGTAAGAAAGTCGAACACGTTGCCCTGCGCTCTCCCCAGGATGGCCGGTGAGGTGCGCCGCCGCCCGCCTGTCACGGGCGGCGGCGCACCTCACCGATGAATCAGCTGCCTTCGGTGATCTGCGGGGCCGGCTCGGCCTTGTAGCCGGCGGGGCCGAGGTTGGCGTCCACCGCCTTCTGCCAGGAACCGTCCTCGACCATCTTCTTGAGCGCGGCGTTGACCTTGGTCTGGAGGTCCTTGTCGCCCTTCTTCAGACCGATGCCGTAGGGCTCGTCGCTGAGCTTCAGACCGACCAGCTTGAACTTGCCCTTGTTCTTCTCCTGTGCGGCGTAGCCGGCCAGGATCGAGTTGTCCGTGGTCAGGGCGTCGACGGAACCGTTCTCCAGGCCGGTGAGGCACTCGGAGTATCCGCCCAGCTGCTGCAGGTCGGCCTCGGGGGCCAGCTTCGTCTTGACGTTCTGCGCCGAGGTCGAGCCGGTGACCGAGCAGAGCTTCTTCTTGTTGAGGTCCTCGGCCTTGGTGATCGAGTTGTCGTCGGCGCGGACCAGCAGGTCCTGGTGGGCCAGGAAGTACGGGCCGGCGAAGTCGACGCGCGCCTTGCGCTTCTCGTTGATCGTGTACGTGCCGACGACCAGCTTCACGTCGCCGTTCGCGATCAGGTTCTCGCGCTCGGCGCTGACGGCCTGCTTGAACTCGATCTGCTCGGGCTTGTAGCCGAGCTCCTTGGCCACGTAGGTCGCCACATCGACGTCGAAGCCGGTGAACTTGCCCTCCGGGGTCTTTAGACCCATGCCCGGCTGGTCGTACTTGATGCCGATGACGATCTTGTCCTTGCCGCCCTCAGCGGCCTTGTCGCCGCCACCGCCGCCGCACGCGGTCGCGGTCAGCGAGAGGACGACGGCCACGGCAGCGGCCGCGCCGGCCTTGAAAACCTTCATGGTGAACTTCCCTCGGATGAGACGTTGTTGGACGACGAGCGACGACACACGTGCTCTGAGCCGCCACGGGATCACTACCAGACGAAGCCGTCAGTGGTGCAGGATCTTCGAAAGGAAGTCCTTGGCGCGGTCACTGCGCGGGTTGCTGAAGAACTGCTCGGGTTCGGCCTCTTCGACGATCTTTCCGTCGGCCATGAAGACGACCCGATTGGCCGCGGACCGGGCGAAGCCCATCTCGTGCGTGACGACGACCATCGTCATGCCCTCGGCGGCGAGCTGCTGCATGGTCTCCAGCACCTCGTTGATCATCTCCGGGTCGAGGGCCGAGGTCGGCTCGTCGAAGAGCATCACCTTCGGGTCCATCGCCAGCGCGCGGGCGATCGCCACGCGCTGCTGCTGGCCGCCGGAGAGCTGCGCCGGGTACTTGTCGGCCTGTGTTCCGACACCCACCCGGTCCAGCAGGGCCTGAGCCTTCTTCGCGGCCGTGGCCTGGTCCGTCTTGCGGACCTTCATCTGGCCCAGCATCACGTTCTGCAGGACCGTCTTGTGCGCGAAGAGGTTGAAGGACTGGAAGACCATGCCGACGTCAGCGCGCAGCCGGGCCAGTTCCCGCCCCTCCGAGGGCAGTTCCTTGCCGTCGATCGTGATCGTGCCCGAGTCGATCGTCTCCAGGCGGTTGATCGTCCGGCACAGCGTGGACTTGCCGGACCCCGAGGGGCCGATCACCACGACGACCTCACCGCGGGCAATGCTCAGATCGATGTCCTGAAGCACGTGCAGCGCGCCGAAGTGCTTGTTGACGTTGCTCAGTACGACCAGGTCGTCAGCGGCGGGCGCCGCGTCCTTCACGTCCTCGGTCACTGAATCTCCGCTCATCGGCAACTTGCTCCGTCCTCCTCGGTTGGCAGGACAGTAGTGACGAGTTGCTCACACCGTCATCACATCTGAGGGAGAATTGAGCATAACGAAACGGCCTCGCCCCGATACGCTCCGTGCGCGGCGCGGGGGCGTGGGCCGCACCGCTCGTACCGGGTGCATAACGGAAGACGCGCCGGACCCGTACGGCCTTGACGTGGGACGCTGCATCGGCGTGGATGCATGGTGGCCCTCGACCGGGGCCGCGATCGACCTCCGGCAAGGACCGGATCAAGGAAGGGGGACGCAATGAGACTGCTGCTCGTCGAGGACGATGACCACGTCGCCGCCGCCCTGTCCGCGATCCTCGCCCGGCACGGCTTCCAGGTGACCCACGCCCGCAGCGGCGAGGAGGCGCTGCAGGCCCTGCTGCCGGCCGGCGCCCCGCCCTTCGGCGTGGTCCTGCTCGACCTCGGCCTGCCCGACCAGGACGGCTACGAGGTGTGCGGCAGGATCCGCAAGCGCACCTCGACCCCCGTCATCATGGTCACCGCCCGCTCCGACGTGCGCTCGCGCATCCACGGGCTGAACATGGGCGCCGACGACTACGTGGTCAAGCCGTACGACACCGGCGAGCTCCTCGCCCGCATCCACGCCGTCGCCCGGCGCACCGGCGCCTCCGAGGAGGCGGCCGCCGGCGCGTCCGGCGCCCCGGCCGTGGTCCGGCTCGGCCCGGTCAGCATCGAGCTGCCCACCCGCCGGGTCAGCGTCGACGGCACCGACGTCCCGCTCACCCGCAAGGAGTTCGACCTGCTGGCCCTGCTCGCGCAGCGCCCCGGCGTCGTCTTCCGCCGCGAGCAGATCATCAGCGAGGTGTGGCGCACCAGCTGGGAGGGCACCGGGCGGACCCTCGAGGTGCACGTGGCGTCGCTGCGCTCCAAGCTGCGCATGCCCGCCCTCATCGAGACCGTCCGCGGGGTGGGCTACCGGCTCGTCACCCCCGCCGCTCCCTAGCGGGCCCCGGCCGTGCGCGCCCGGCTGCTCCCGCTGCTCGTCGTCCTGATGGCGGGCGTGCTCCTCGCCCTCGGCTTCCCCCTCGCCGTCAGCCTGGCCGCCGGCCGGCAGCAGGCGGTGGTGGTCGACCGGATCGACGACAGCGCCCGCTTCGCCGCCCTCGCCCAGTTCGTCATCGACGCCGAGGGCTCGGGCAGCAGCGGAGCGGCCGACCGCCGCGACACCCTCCAGCTCGAACTCGCCCGCTACCAGGAGCTGTACGGCATCCGCGTAGGCATCTTCTACCGCGACGACAACGCCATGGTCCGGGCCCCCGGCTGGTGGCAGCTGCCCGAGGAGGGCGAGGGCCGCCGCGCCTTCGAGGAGGCCCTCGCCGGGCGGCGCAGCCACGACCCGGCGCAGGTCTGGCCCTGGCAGACGCACGGCAAACTCCTCGTCGCCTCCCCGGTGGTCCTCGACGGCGACGTCGTCGCCGTCGTCGTCACCGAATCGCCCACCGACCAGATGCGCGCCCGGATCCTGAACGGCTGGCTCATCATCGTCGCCGGGCTGGCCGCCGCCATGCTGCTCGCCTTCGGCGCCGCCCTCCAGCTCACCCGCTGGGTCCTCAAGCCCGTCCGGACCCTGGACGCCGCCGCCCACGGCATCGCCACCGGCCGGATGAACTCGCGGGTCGCGGCCGCGAGCGGGCCGCCGGAACTCAGACGGCTCGCCCGCTCGTTCAACGAGATGGCCGACAACGTGGAAGAGGTCCTGGAGCAGCAGCGGGCCTTCGTCGCCGACGCCTCCCACCAGCTGCGCAACCCGCTCGCCGCGCTGCTCCTGCGGATCGAGCTGCTCGCCCTCGAACTGCCCGAGGGGAACGAGGAGATCGCCTCCGTGCGCACCGAGGGCAAGCGGCTGGCCCAGGTCCTCGACGACCTGCTCGACCTGGCGCTGGCCGAGCACGCCTCCGCCGAGCTCACCCTCACCGACATCGGGGCGCTGACCGCCGAGCGGGTCGCCGCCTGGCGGCCCTACGCCGAGGAGAAGGGCGTACGGCTCACCGGGACGGGCCGCACCGCCGTCACCGGGTGGGCCGACCCCGTCGCCCTGTCCAGCGCCCTCGACGCCGTGATCGACAACGCCCTCAAGTTCACCCCGGCCGGCGAGGAGGTCGAGGTCTCCGTCGCCGCGGCCGGACCCTCCGTCCACATCGTCGTCGCCGACCGCGGCCCCGGCCTGACCGAGGAGGAGCTGCTCCGCGTCGGCGACCGGTTCTGGCGCAGCGGCCGCCACCAGAACGTCAAGGGCTCCGGCCTCGGCCTGTCGATCTCCCGGGCGCTGCTCGCCGCGGGCGACGGGTCCCTCGCGTACGAGACGAACCCGCCGCACGGGCTGAAGGTGACGGTGGCCGTGCCGCGCAGCGCCCCGCACGGCGGATGAGGCGCGGGGTGGGAGCGGGGCTCAGCCCGTCGTCCAGCTGAGCGTGGTGCGGGCCGGCTCGGAGGCCGCGTACAGCTCGTCGACGGCCCGCACCTCGAAGACCGCCGCCCGCTCCCGGCCGGCGCGCACGACCGAGGGCAGGTACAGGGCGGTGCCGCAGGTGCCGCCGAGGAAGCGGCGGGCGCCGTCCGGGAGCAGCCGGTGCAGCTCGTGGTGGCGGACCGGGCCGGCCGCCCGCCGCCACGACAGCCGGAGCGCGGCCGCGCCGTCCGTCCGGGCCGCGGCGTCCACGGTCAGGGCATCCGGAGCCGACGGGCGCCGGCCGGCGGCGGTGTCGCGCACCGACACGGCACCGACCCGCCAGGACACCGCTCTCGTCCCGCGCGCCGTGATCCGTACCGCAAGCCCGTACGCGGTCCGGCCCGCCAGTGGCGCGAGGTCGACCCGCGCCGTGCGCCAGCCGTCGCCCGGACCGGCGGTGTCCGCCGCGAACCAGGTGTACGGGACCGGCTGCCCCGCAGCGGCCGGCTCGCGCACCGCCACCCCGACCTCGACCCGCACCGGCGCGGAGCCCGGCTCGGCGGTGTGCACCAGCTCCAGGACGGCGTGGCGGGGCAGGGCCAGGCGGGTGCAGTGCAGGCCCACCGCGGCCGGCGCGGTGAGCCGGCCCGCGACGTGCAGGCTGGAGCCGCCGCGCCACGCCCGGGCGAAGTCGAGGGTGACCTCGGGGCGCCGTCCGGCGGTCTCCACGACCCAGCGGCGGCCGGGAAGGCGGTCCTGCAGGCCGAGGTGGCTCCAGGGGGTGTCGGAGGTGACGCGGCCGTCCTCGTACCAGCGCTCGCCGTGGCCGGTGTTGAAGGCGCAGGCGAAGGGGAGGGCGCAGACGGTGGACCGGTCGGCGACGACGGTGGCGGGCGCGCGCCAGCCGCCTGGGGGCGAAGGCGAGGGCGAAGGCGAGGGCGAAGGCGAGGGCGCTGGGTGGGCTGGATCGAGGGACCCGCCCGTCCAGAACCGGTCGTCGGCGCGGTGGAAGGCGCCGGGGGAGCGGTCGGCGAGGTGGTTGCGGGTCCACTCGGGCCGGTAGAAGCCGTAGCTGACGACGTGGTCGCGGCCGCGCGGCGCGATCGCCTCCCAGTCCACCCCGCAGTCCCAGCCGCGGGACTCGGTGTCGACGGCGGCCCACAGCTCGTGGCGGCTGCGCCCCAGCCGGTCGGCGAGCGCGCCGGAGGCGGCCAGGCTCCCGGCGCTCCAGCGGAAGTCCACGAACACGGTGTCCGCGACCGGGCCCGACCGGTCCTCGTAGAACTCCTGGTTGAGCTGGTTCAGGGCGCCCTGCCAGCCGACGCCGCCCGTGCTGTTCATCGCGTCGTACCAGGTGATGCGCAGGTGCCGGGACGCGCCGGCCGCCCGCAGGGCGCGCAGGAACTCCCGCATGCGGGTGGCGAGCGCACTGTCCCCGCCGTCGGTCTCGGCGTTGACGAACCAGCCGTCGAAGCCGTACGCGGCCGCCACCTCGGCGAGCTTCTCGGCGACCGGGAAGCGGCCGAGGGCGTCGCGCTGCACCAGGTCGCGGGTCCACTGCAGGTCGCCGCCGTACGCGACGGGCGGCAGGAAGACGGTGCCGAGGACGGGGACGCCGTTGCGGTGCGCGGCGTCGACGACCGGCGCGTTCGGCGCGAGGACGATCCCCTCGCCGGCGGAGCCGCCCCAGAAGACCAGCTCGTCGAGGTACGCCCAGTGCGTGAGCGCGTACGTGTCGGCGGTCGCGGAGCCCTGCGAGGGGTTCTGGGCGGTCGGCCCGAACGAGACGAGCGAGGAGATCCGGGCCTGCCCCGCCCGGGCCTGCGGGTGCGGCGGCACCGGCGTGAACCGCTCGGCGAGCGGCACGGTGGCGGTGTTGTGGGCGAGGTCCGGATCCGATTCGGGGCTCCACTGCAGGAGCGAGCGCCACACGATGCCGGGGCCCGGGGCGCCGTGGGGGAGCGAGTCGGGGAACCAGTAGGAGGCGTACGGGGCCGGGCCGGCCGGGGGCGCGGCAGCGGGGCCCGGGGCGGCGGGGCCGGGGACGGGCTCCGGGGCGGCCTGCGAGCCCTGCGCCGCATGGGCCGCCTGGGCCGCGTGGGCCGGCGCGCCCCACAGCGCCCCGGCCCCGGCCCCGGCTCCGGCGGCGAGCAGGCCGCGCCGGGTCGGGCGCAAGGAGGATGCGGGGGGAGCGGGAGGTGCCGGGGGAGCGGGGGAGGCAGCCGGGGTTGGGGCGGCGGTACGAGCGTCGGCGCCGTTGCCGGTCTCGGACATGCGGGCTCCTCGGTCAGGGACGGGGGGTCGGGGTGCGGGAGGCGTGGGTCCGGGCGTGCGGGGCGGGGCGTCGGGGCCGGGCACGGGCACGGGTACCTGCATGGGCATGGGCATGGGCATGGGCATGGGCATGGGCATCGGCACGGCGCACGGCGCACGGCGCATGGCGAGGGGCCTCGCCGGGTGTCCGCGGTCAGGTGACGTCGCGGACCCGGAGGACCTCCGTGATGCCGCGGGACGACAGGTGGGCCGGGTCCTCGGCCCGTTCCGCCAGCACCACCGCCGGGCGTACCCCGGCGGCCGCCAGCGCCGCCCACGCCTCGAAGAACGCGCCGCCCGGCGCGCACACCGAGCGCCGCGGCGCGGCCTCCGCCCCGCCGACGTCCACGGCGAGCGCGGTGGACCGTACCGGCGGGCGGTGCTCCCGGCCGCGCCACTCGGCGGCGATCCGGGCGACGGCGGCGCCCGCCGGCTTGGTCCGGCGGCCGTTGGTGAGCAGGCCGAGCCCGTACTCCAGTTCCGGGAAGTCGGCGAGCTCCCGCGACACGTCGTGCGAGCACCACCAGGTCACCCCCCACAGGTCCGGGCAGTCCAGCGCCCGCGCGAGGGTGGCGCCGGTGAACGCGGCCGCGTGCTCGGGCGGGATCAGCGGCGCGGGCGCGCCCACCTCCTGCAGCCACACCGGCCGGTGCGGGTCCGCCGCCCAGGCCTTGGACAGCTCGATCAGGTACGCGGCGTACTGCTCGGTCGCCGTGCCGCTGCGCCCGTACCGCTGGGCGGTGCCGTTGAACACCCACGCGTGCACGGCGGTGGCCGCCCCGAGCCGGGCCGCCTGGGCCGCCGTGAAGGGGTGCCCGTCCCGGTACCAGGCGGCGTCGTACGCGGCGTGCAGGTGGAACCGGCCCGGCGCCCCGCGCTCGCAGGCGGCCAGCATCCGCTGCAGCCAGCTCCCCGCCTGCTCGCGGGTGATCCGGTCCGGGTCGGGGTGCGGGGCGTCGGAGAACTGGTTGACCTCGTTGCCGACGGTCAGGCCCAGGAAGTTGGGCCGGTCGGCGAGGGCGGCGGCCAGGGTGCGCAGGTACTCCTCCTGCCCGGCCACCACGTCCGGGTCGGTGAAGATGCTGCGCCGGTGCCAGGTCCCGGTCCACGCGGGCAGGAAGTCGAAGCTCGACAGGTGGCCCTGGAGCCCGTCCACGGCCACGTCGAGGCCGCGCTCGGCCGCCGCGTCCGCGAGCGCGACCAACTGCTCGACGGCGCGCGGCCGGATCAGGGTCCGGTTCGGCTGGAACAGGGGCCACAGCGGGAAGACCCGGACGTGGTCCAGGCCCAGCGCGGCGATCGAGTCGAGGTCCGCCCCCACCTCGGCGAGGTCGAAGTCGAGCCAGTGGTGGAACCAGCCGTGCGAGGGCGTGTAGTTGGCGCCGAAACGCAGGGTTCGGGCGGGCGGGGGAACGACGGTGCCGTCGTACATGAAAGGTCCCGAGAGTTCAGGGGAATTCGCCGGACGCCCCAACGTTCCGGGCCGGGGGCGGGCACGTCAACAGCGCCATTGCCGCCAAGGTCCGGCCGCCTCGGAGGGATTGTCAGAAGCTTTCGCCCGGACCCGAGTCATGCGCTTCAGCCCCGTTGACACAAGGGTCGTACCCGCCCGAAGCTGGGGCGACTAATGCGGTTTAGCTCCACCCGTGCCACGGCGCCGCATGAGGAAACGCGCCGATGAAAAAGGGCCGGCGGCCATTGCGGCGTATCCGAGGGACGAGGCAGGCAGGCAGCCAGGACATGGCCCGCAGACCCACCATCAAGGACATCGCCCGCCGGGCCGGAGTCTCCGAGAGCGCCGTCTCCTTCGCGCTCAACGACCGGCCGGGCGTCTCGCGGGAGACCCGCGCCCGGATCCGCGCCGTCGCCGAGGAGCTCGGCTGGCAGCCCAACAGCGCCGCCCGCGCCCTGTCGGGCGAGCGCTCCGGCACCGTCGGGCTGGTCCTCGCCCGCCCCGCCCATACCCTCGGAACCGAGTCCTTCTTCCTCCAACTGGTCTCCGGCATCCAGGAGGTGCTCTCCGCCGCCCGCACCGCCCTGCTCTTCCGGGTCGTCGACGGCATCGAGGCCGAGTGCGCCGTCCACCGCCGCTGGTGGGCCGAACGCCGCGTCGACGGGGTCCTCGTCGTCGACCCGCGCACCGACGACCCGCGCCCCGAGCTCCTCGACCGCCTCGGCCTGCCCGCCGTCATGGTCGGCGGTACCGGCGCCCCCGGCCCCCTGTCGTCGGTGTGGGCCGACGACGCACGGGCCATGGCGCAGGTCCTCGACCATCTGTACGGGCTGGGCCACCGCCGGATCGTGCACGTCGCGGGCCTGCCCGGCCTCGCCCACACCGCCCGCCGCATCGCCTCGCTGCGCGCCGGGGCCGCGGCGCGCGGACTGGGCCCGCGGGAGGTCCGCTCCGTGGTCACCGACTACTCCGACACCGAGGGCGCGGCCGCCACCCGCCGGGTCCTCGCCGAGCCCGCACCGCCCACCGCGCTCGTCTACGACAACGACGTGATGGCGGTCGCCGGCAGCGCCGTCGCCGCCGAGCTCGGCATCCCCGTCCCCGGCCGGCTCTCGATCGTCGCCTGGGACGACTCCGCGCTGTGCCGCGTCACCCACCCGCGGCTGACGGCGCTCGTCCGCGACACCGCCGGATTCGGCCGGCTCGCCGCCGAAGAGCTGCTCGCCGTACTGGCGGGAGGCCCGCCGCGGGCCCGGGAGGGCGAGCAGCCGCGGCTGGAGCCCCGGGAGAGTACGGCCCCGCCCCCGGCCCCATACTGAAGTCGACCCCGTCCTGGAGCGCCGCTTTGACCACTCCCCGCCCCGCCGTCCCGACCTCCCCCGCCGTCGGAGCCGCCGCGGCCGCAGCGGCCGCCGGCCCCACGGTGGCGATCGACATCGGGGGCACGAAGATCGCCGGCGCGCTGGTCCACCCCGACGGCACGATGACCGCCGCCACCCGCCGCCCCACTCCCCGGGACGCGGACGCCGAGGGGGTCTTCGCCGCCGTCGCCGAGGTGGTCGCCGAGCTGGCCGACTCGCCGTTGTGGGCCTCGGCGGCCCGCTGCGGCATCGGCAGCGCGGGCCCGGTCGACGCCTCGCGCGGCACGGTCAGCCCGGTCAACATCGGCGCGTGGCGCGACTACCCGGTCCGCGAGCGCATCGCGGCCGAACTCGCCCGCCACGGCGCCCCCGTCCCCACCGTGCTCGTCGGCGACGGAGTCGCCATGACCGCCGCCGAGCACTGGCTGGGCGCGGCCCGGGGCCGGGCCAACGCCCTGTGCATGGTGGTCTCCACCGGCGTGGGAGGCGGGCTCGTGCTGAACAACCGGCTCCACCCCGGCCCCACCGGCAACGCGGGCCACATCGGGCACATCAGCGTCGCCTTCGACGGCGAGCGGTGCGTGTGCGGCGGACACGGCTGCGTGGAATCCCTCGCCTCGGGCACGGCCATCGCCCGGTGGGCCCTGGCCCAGGGCTGGACCCCCGACGGCGATGCCACCGCGGCGGGAGTCGCCGCGGCCGCCGGGGCCGGGGACCCCGTCGCCCGGGCCGCCTTCGACCGCGCCGGACGCGCCCTGGCCGCCGCCATCGCGGCCACCGCCACCCTCGTCGAGACGGACATCGCGGTCATCGGCGGCGGCGTCGCCACCTCCGGCGACACCCTCCTCGCACCGATCCGCCGCCACCTCGCCGACTACGCCGCGCTGTCCTTCACCCGCGGCCTGGAGGTGGTCCCGGCCACCCTGGGCACCCACGCGGGCCTGATCGGCGCGGCCGCGGCGGCCATCATGCTCCTGCCGGCCGGGTGACGGGCGCCCCGGCGCCCTGCCGGCCAGGGTCGGGCCCGGTCAGGGCTTGACCGAGCGGTAGTACCGCCGGGCGCCCTCGTGCAGGTCCAGCGGGTCCGTGTAGATCGCCGTCCGCAGGTCCACCAACTGCGCCGCGTGCACCTGGTGCCCGATCTTGTCGCGGCGGTTGATCACCGTGCGCGTGAACTGCTCCGTCAGCTCCGGATCGGTGTCCTCGGTCGTCACCAGCAGGTTCGGTACGGCCAGCGTCGCCACCGACGAGGTGTTGCGCGCCCGCGTGTACGCGTCCTGCGGCATCACCGCCGCCCGGTAGTACCGCGCCGGGCTCCCGCTGCCCTGCAGCGCCTCCACCAGGTCGCCGAGCTGCACGAGCCGGATGTCGAACCGCTCCGACAGCTCCCGCACCGCGTTCGTCGGCAGGCCCCCGGACCAGAAGAACGCGTCGATCCGCCCCGCCTCCAGCTCCGCCGGCATGGTGTCGATGCCGATGGACACCGGAATGATGTCCCGCGCCGGGTCCAGCTTGGCCGCCGTCAGCAGCCGCTCCGAGATCAGGCGCACGCCCGAGCCGGGCTGGCCGATCGCGACCCGCTTGCCCTTCAGGTCGCGCGCCGACTGCACCGGCGAGCCCGCCGGCACCACCAGCTGCACGTAGTCGTCGTACAGCCGCGCGCAGCCGCGCAGCTGCTCCGCGCCCGGCTTGCCGTCGGCCCGGTACTTGGACACCGCGTCCGCCGTCGCGATCGTGAAATCGGCCTGCCCCGACGCCACCCGCTGGAGGTTCTCCTGCGAGCCCTGGCTCGTCTCCAGCCGGACCCGGACCCCCGGCATGTCCCGTGCGAGCGCCTGCTCCAGCAGCTGGCCGTAGCGGTGGTAGACGCCCGTGCGCACCCCCGTGCTGAACGTCAGCTCGCCCTTCAGCTCCGGCTCCCCGAAGGGCCGCAGCCACCACACGAGCACCCCGAGCACGGCGAGTACGGCCACCAGCCCCCACAGGGCGGTGCGCCTGTCGAAACGGGGCGGAACGTGAGCCATGGGCGCGATCCTGCCACCGTCGCGCCGACCTGTCACGGGCCGCCCGCCAGCAGGGCCGTCCGGCGGGCGTCCGGAGGGCCTCCGGCAACCGCCTACCCTTGTTCCATGACCAGCAGCAGCGACCGGAGCACGGCAGTGGACGTCAAGGGAACATACGAGGTGCGCACCTACGGGTGCCAGATGAACGTGCACGACTCCGAGCGACTCTCCGGACTGCTGGAAGACGCCGGCTACACCCGGGCCCCCGAGGGCTCCGACGGCGACGCCGACGTCGTGGTGTTCAACACCTGCGCCGTCCGCGAGAACGCCGACAACAAGCTGTACGGCAACCTCGGCCGGCTCGCCCCGATGAAGACGAAGCGCCCCGGCATGCAGATCGCCGTCGGCGGCTGCCTCGCGCAGAAGGACCGCGACACGATCGTCAAGAAGGCCCCGTGGGTCGACGTCGTCTTCGGTACGCACAACATCGGCAAGCTGCCCGTCCTGCTGGAGCGCGCCCGCGTGCAGCAGGAGGCGCAGATCGAGATCGCCGAGTCGCTGGAGGCCTTCCCCTCCACGCTGCCGACCCGGCGCGAGTCCGCGTACGCGGCCTGGGTCTCGATCTCCGTCGGCTGCAACAACACCTGCACCTTCTGCATCGTCCCGGCGCTGCGCGGCAAGGAGGAGGACCGCCGGCCCGGCGACATCCTCGCCGAGGTCGAGGCCCTGGTCGCCGAGGGCGTCTCCGAGATCACCCTGCTCGGCCAGAACGTGAACGCGTACGGCTCCGACCTCGGCGACCGCGAGGCCTTCAGCAAGCTGCTGCGGGCCTGCGGGCAGATCGAGGGGCTGGAGCGGGTCCGCTTCACCTCCCCGCACCCGCGCGACTTCACGGACGACGTGATCGCGGCCATGGCCGAGACGCCGAACGTGATGCCGCAGCTGCACATGCCGCTGCAGTCGGGCTCGGACCCGATCCTGAAGGCGATGCGGCGCTCGTACCGGCAGGAGCGGTTCCTCGGCATCATCGAGAAGGTGCGGGCCGCGATCCCGCACGCCGCGATCTCCACCGACATCATCGTGGGCTTCCCGGGCGAGACCGAGGAGGACTTCCAGCAGACGATGCACGTCGTCCGCGAGGCCCGCTTCGCGAGCGCGTTCACCTTCCAGTACTCCAAGCGACCGGGCACCCCGGCGGCCGAGATGGAGGGCCAGATCCCGAAGGAGGTCGTCCAGGACCGCTACATGCGGCTGGTCGCCCTCCAGGAGGAGATCTCCTGGGAGGAGAACAAGAAGCAGGTCGGCCGCACCCTCGAGGTCATGGTCGCGGAGGGCGAGGGCCGCAAGGACGGCGCCACGCACCGCCTCTCCGGCCGCGCCCCCGACAACCGCCTGGTCCACTTCACGAAGCCGGAGCAGGAGGTCCGGCCCGGCGACGTGGTCACCGTCTCCATCACGTACGCGGCCCCGCACCACCTGCTGGCCGAGGGCCCGACGGAGTCGGTGCGCCGCACCCGTGCCGGCGACGCCTGGGAGAAGCGCAACGCGGCCCCGCAGCCGAAGGGCGTCATGCTGGGCCTCCCGACGGTGGGCGCCCCGACCCCGCTCCCCACGACGACCCCGTCCTGCGGCATCACGTCCTGACCCGCGGGCGCATTCCCGCCTGACGCTCGAGGCCGTGCCTTCCCGGCTCCCGCCGACGCCTCAGCCGGGGGCTGGTCCCCCCCCGCCCACCCGCTGGGCGGGGGTCCGGCAAATTCAGCCCCGTCGGCGTCTGAGGCGCGGGGCCTGGGGTGGCGCCCCGGAAGCCCGGCCGACTCCGCCGACACCTGACGCCCGGGGCCGTGCCTTCCCGGCTCCCGTCGACGCCTCAGCCGGGGGCTGGTCCCCCCGCCCACCCGCTGGGCGGGGGTCCGGCAAATCCAGCCTCGCCGGCGTTCGCGGCGGAGCCGCGCGAGGCCGCCGAGCACCGCTCGCGCGTCGCGGAGTCGAGGCGGCTGATGCTGAGGTCGTGGGACTACGGCAACC
>NZ_JBEYXK010000136.1:0-14649 GCF_040645035.1 Streptomyces sp. NPDC046876
CCTGGCGTTGGCGCCGGGGGCGGGGGCCCCCCCCCCCCCCCCCCCGAAACCCGGCTCCGCCGGGCACCGGGCTCCGCCCGGACCCTCCCCCAGACTCCGTCCGGGGGGGACCCCGGCTTCGAACGCCGGGGTGGGCCCAGACCCGCCTTCCGCTTTCGCAGCGGGGGGCGGGCCATTCCAGCCTCGCCGGCGTTTGAGGCGCGGGGTTCGGGGCGGCGCCCCAAGAAACCCGGGCCGGGCACCGGGCTCCGGCGGCGGGGCTGGAGCGGTCACGTGCGGCGGAGGCGGAGGGTGACGATCTGGAAGGGGCGGAGGGTCAGCGGGAGGGGGCCGTCCGCGGACGCAGGGGCCAGGGCCGTGCCCGGGAGGGGGCGCTCCAGGAGGTCGGTTTCCAGGGCCTCCGAGACCGGGAAGTCCGGCGCGAGGGTGGCGTTCGCGCGGCCGCCCAGGGATTCGTACAGGCGGACCACCACGTCGCCGCTGCGGTCCTCGGCCAGTTTGACCGACTCCACGACCACCGCGCCTTCCGTCACCGCGACCAGCGGGGCGATCGGGCCCGCGCCGGGCAGCACCCGCTCGGGCAGGTTCAGCGCGTGCCCCTCGCGGACCGCGTCCGCGATCCCGGCGCCCGGCGCGAGGGCGAACCGCACAACGTGCGCGCCCTGGTCGGTCTCCGGGTCGGGGTAGCGCGGGGCCCGCAGGAGGGACAGGCGGACGGTGGTGGTCTGGCCGCCGTCGGGGCGGACGTCGCGGGTGACGTCGTGGCCGTACGTGGAGTCGTTCAGGAGGGCCACGCCCCAGCCCGGCTCCTCCACGTGGATCCACCGGTGGGCGCAGATCTCGAACTTGGCCGCCTCCCAGGAGGTGTTGGTGTGGGTGGCCCGGTACACGTGCCCGAACTGCGTTTCCGAGGCGGACCGCTCGGCTTTGACGTCCAGCGGGAAGGCGGCCTTCAGGAGCTTCTCCGTCTCGTGCCAGTCGACCTCCGTGACGATGTCGACCGTCCCGGCGTCCGCCCGCAGGGTGAGGTACTGCGTCGCCCTCGACCGGCCGAAGGAGCGGGCCACGCGCAGCGTCACCGCGTCGGGGCCCTCCTCCACGACCTCCAGGGCGTCGAGGTCCAGCAGGTCGGTGACGTTGTTGCGGTAGAACGCGTCGATGTCCCAGGCGTCCCACATGTTCGGGAAGTCCGGGTGGACCTGCAGCAGGTTGGCCGCCCCGCCCGGGGCCACCGCCTCCCGGCCGGCCGCCACGTCGTACGCCGAGACGATCAGCCCGCGGCCGTCGACCTCCACCCGCAGCCGCCCGTTGTCCAGGACGTGCCCGCCGCCGGTCCGCGGCGTGCGCCGCACCGGCCGGGAGGCCGTCGCCGGCCGGCCCGCGCCCCCCGCCGGGACACCGCGGCGGGCGTGCGGCGCGCAGTTGAAGACCAGTTCCGCGGTGCCCTCCCCGGCGAGCGCGAGCTGCGCCGCCAGCGTGATCGCCCGCAGCTCCTCGCCCACCCGCGCGTACGTGGCGCGGGCCTCGCGGTGCACCCAGGCGATGGAGGAGCCGGGCAGGATGTCGTGGAACTGGTGCAGCAGCACCGTCTTCCACAGCCGCTCCAGGTCCTCGTACGGGTACGCGTACCCCGGCACCCGAACCGCCGCGGTGGCCGCCCACAGCTCGGCCTCGCGCAGCAGGGACTCGCTGCGCCGGTTGCCCTGCTTGGTCCGGGCCTGCGAGGTGTAGGTGCCGCGGTGCAGTTCCAGGTAGAGCTCGCCCGCCCACACGGGGGCGTCCTCGTACTCGGCGCGGGCCTGCTCGAAGAAGGCGTCGGGCGTCTCGATCTCGACCCGCGGGGAGCCTTCGAGGTTCCGCTGGCGGGCGGCCCGGGCCAGGTGCTCGCGGGTGGGGCCGCCCCCGCCGTCGCCCCAGCCGAACGGGAC
This sequence comes from Streptomyces sp. NPDC046876, assembly GCF_040645035.1. Lineage (NCBI taxonomy): Bacteria > Bacillati > Actinomycetota > Actinomycetes > Kitasatosporales > Streptomycetaceae > Streptomyces > Streptomyces sp. NPDC046876. Next base: position 1,929 of record NZ_JBEYXK010000136.1, read on the forward strand.
CAGGGAGCGCGAACCGCGGCCCTTCTCCCGGTAGTTGCGGGCGGCGTGGGCGAGCTGGGCGGCGCCGAGGTCGCTGTTGTACGTGTCGACGGGCGGGAAGTGGGTGAAGACGCGGGTGCCGTCGATGCCCTCCCAGCGGAAGGTGTGGTGCGGGAAGGGGTTCACCTGGGACCAGCAGATCTTCTGGGTGAGGAACCAGTGCGAGCCGGAGAGCCTGACGATCTGCGGCAGCGCGGCCGTGTAGCCGAAGGAGTCGGGCAGCCAGACGCCCCGGGTCTCGATCCCGAACTCGTCCAGGAAGAACTTCTTCCCGTACAGGAACTGCCGGACCATGGCCTCGCCGCCGACCATGTTGGTGTCGGACTCCACCCACATGCCGCCGACCGGCACGAAGCGGCCCTCGGCGACCTTCTTCTTGATCCGCTCGAAGAGCTCGGGCCGGTGGGTCTTGATCCACTGGAGCTGCTGCGCCTGCGACATGGCGTACACGAACTCGGGGTGCCCCTCCAGCAGTCCGAGCACGTTGGAGGCGGTCCGGGCCACCTTGCGCACGGTCTCGCGCAGCGGCCACAGCCAGGCCGAGTCGATGTGGGCGTGGCCGACGGCGCTGATCCGGTGGGCGGAGGCGTGGGCGGGCGCGGCGAGGACCGCGGCCAGCCGGGCGCGGGCGGCGGCCGCGGTGGCGGGCACGTCGGCCAGGTCCACCGCGTCGAGGGCCGCGTCGACGGCGCGCAGGATCTCGTACCGGCGGGCGTCGTCCTCGCCGAGCTGCATCATCAGGTCGTGGAGGACCTCGAGGTCCTGTACGAGTTCCCAGACCTCGGTCTCGAAGACGGCGAGGTCCATCCGGGCGATCCGGTACAGGGGCCGGTCGCCGCTGGTGAGCCGGTCGCCCTCGTACGTGGGCCGGTGCTCGACGAGGACGGGGTTCGAGGCGGCTTCGACGTACCACTCGATCCGCTCGCCGCCGGCCGCGCGGTCGGCGACGCGGACCCAGTCGTTGTACGGGTTGAGCGCCTTGACCTCGCTGCCGTCGGCGCGGTGGACCAGGCCCTCGCACTGGAAGCCGGGCATCATCCGGTCGAAGCCCAGGTCGAGGACGGCCTCGACGGTACGGCCCGCCCACTCGGCCGGGACGGTGCCGGTGACCTTGAACCAGGTGGTGCCCCAGGCCGGCCCCCACTCCTCGCCGACGGCGCAGGGCCCGTACGGTGCGGCGAGCCCCTCGGCGACGGGCACGGGCTCGCCGGAGGCGTCCCAGCGCTCGACGGTGAGCGGGAGGGGGCCGGAGTACACGGCGGGCTTGATGCGCTCGCCGAGGACCCGGCGTAGGCGGTGTTCGGTGATGCTGCGGTCGTCGTGCATGCGGCGGCTCCAGGGGTGTCCGGGGGCGGGAGGCGGCAGGAGGACGGGAGGCGGGGCGGGAGAGGGGACGGGAGAGGGGACGGGAGGCGGCTCAGGTCTTGACCGCTCCCTCGCCCACGCCCTTGAAGAAGAAGCGCTGGAGGGCGAAGAAGAGGAGCATCATCGGCAGGAGCGCGGCCATGGCGCCGGCGGCGATGATGCGCTGGTCGTTGGTGGTGGTGGTCCCGGCGAGGGTCTTCAGGCCCAGTTGGAGCGTGTAGTGGTCGCTGTCGGTGAGCACCAGCAGCGGCCACAGGAAGTCGTCCCAGGCCCCCATGAAGCTGGTGATGCAGACGACGGCCAGGGAGCCCTTGGCGGCGGGGAGGAAGACCCGGGTGAAGCGGGTCCATTCGCCGGCCCCGTCCAGCACGGCGGCCTCCTCGATCTCCCGCGGCACGGCGAGGAAGGCCGAGCGCATGATCATGATGTTGAGTACGGAGACCGCGCCGGGGAGCCACACGCCGACGAGGGTGTCGACGAGGCCCATTCCGCGGATCGTGAGGAACATCGAGATCATCACGGATTCGAAGGGGAACATCAGGGTGGCCACGAGGAGGGTGAAGACGCTTCGGCGGCCCTTCCAGCCGGGCCGGGAGAGGGCGTAGCCGCCCATGGAGGCGAACAGCACGTTCGAAGTAACAGCCAGGGCGGCGACGGTGAGGGTGTTGGCGACGTAGCCGAGCAGCGGGAACGACTCGGCGACGCGGGCGTAGTTGTCGAGGGTGGGGTGCGCGGGCAGCACGCCGTCGTACACGTTCTCGGTGCGGCCGCGGATCGAGGTGAGGAACTGCCAGGCGATGGGCCCGAGCATCACCACCAGCATCAGGAGCAGCACGGCGTACCGGGCGGCGAGCGCGACGGGGCGGCGGGGCGGAACCGTCAGGGTACTCACCCTTCGTCTCCCTTCGACAGGCGGCGGCCCAGCAGGCTGAAGGCCAGGGTGAGGAGGAACAGCAGGAGGGAGACGGCCGAGGCGTAGCCGGTCTCGCCGGCGAAGCCGAGGCCGACCTGGCGGATCAGGAAGGGCAGGGTGCGGGCGCCGCCGCCGGGGCCGCCGCTCTCGCCGCCCAGGATGTAGATCTCGGTGAAGACGCGCAGGGCGGAGATGGCGGAGAGGGTGCCGACCAGCAGCATCATCGGCTTCACCTGCGGGATCGTGATGCTGGTGAAGCGGCGGACGGGGCCGGCGCCGTCGAGGGCGGCCGCCTCGTGGAGGGAGGCGGGCACGTTCCCGAGGGCGGCGAGGTAGAAGACCATGTAGTAGCCGAGGCCCTTCCACACGGTCACGATCATGGCGGAGACGAGCAGCATGCGGCTGTCGGTGAGGAAGGGGACCGGCTCGGAGAGGAGCCGGAGCTTCGCGAAGACGGTGTTGACCAGGCCGTCGCTGCGCAGCACCCACTGCCAGATCAGGCCGACGACCACGGCCGAGGCGATCACCGGCGTGTAGAAGGCGGAGCGGAAGAACCCGATGCCGGGCACCTCCGCCTGCACCAGCACGGCGAGGGCCAGCGGCAGCAGGACCAGGCAGGGCACGACGACGAGCAGGTAGAGCACGCTGTTGCCGGCGGCGGTCCAGAAGTCGGGGTCGGCGAAGGCGCGGGTGTAGTTGTCGAAGCCGACGAAGGTTCCGCCCCGGAGGATCCGGGCGTCGGTGAAGGACAGCACGACGGTGTTGACGAACGGCCAGAGGCTGAAGAGGACCACCGTCACCAGCCCGGGGGCGAGGAAGAGGTACGGGGTCCACCACGCCCGGTGCGGCAGCCCCGGCTCCGCCGCCATGGCACGCAGGGCCGCCGTACGGCCGCGGGCCCGGGCGGGGATCACTTGCGGGCCGCGTGGGCGAGGAGCCTGTTGGCCTCCTCCTGTGCCTTGCGCACGGCCGTCTTCGCGTCCTGCTCGCCCTGGATGGCCTTCTGCACCTCGCGTACGACGGCGTCGCCGACCTGGTTGGTCCACTGCACGGGGGTGTTGGCGTCGAGCGCGGCGGTCTTCAGCTGTTCGGCGCCGACGGCGCGGGCGACGGTGTCCGCGTCCGTGCCGTCGCCGCGGTCGGCGAAGCGCGGGTCGGCGAGGCCCTGGGCGTTGGAGGGGTAGATGGTGGCGTTCTTCGAGAACTCGACCTGGTTGGGGCCGTTGGTGACCCACCGGGCGAACTCGGCCGCCGCGTCGAGGTGCTTGGTGTCCTTGCGGATGCCGAGGGACTGGGCGTAGATGCCGATGTGGCCGAGCCTGCCGGTGACGGCCGGGGCGACCTGGGTGTTGGCGTAGACCTGGGGGGCGTTCTGTTTGATGTCCCGGACGAATCCCGGGGAGCCGGGGCCGAAGACGAGCTTTCCGCTGCCGTACAGCTGGTTGATGTCGTCGGCCTTGAGGAGGGACTCCTTGGGCATGGCGCCCTTGGCGTAGAGGTCCTTCATCCGCTCGACCCAGGCGACGGCCGTGGCGGTGTCGAAGGTGAACCGGTCCTGCTTTTCGTTGAGGATCGCCACGCCCATCTTCTGCCAGTCCCCGGGCAGCCGGCCCTTGGGATCGGCCATGAAGGCGGCGTACTGGCCGCCCGATGCGGCGGCGATCCGGTCCGCTTGGTCGAAGAACTGCTCGACGCTGGTCGGCGGCTTGTCGGGGTCCAGGCCGGCCTTGCGGTAGAGCTCCTTGTTGTAGGTGAGGATCTCCGGGGTGACGTACCAGGGGTAGGCGTACACGCCGTCGCCCTTGCCGGGGAGCCTGAACTGCTGCCAGGCGCCGGGCACGTACTCCTCGGCCGACTCGCCGTCGAGTCTGGCGACGTCGACGAGGAGGCCTCGGTCGCCGAGGAGCTGGAAGGAGTCGGTGGAGAGGTTGACCACGTCGGGGAGGGCTCCGGCCTGGGCGTCGGCGACGAGCTTCTCGTTGTAGCCGTCGCCGGGCACGTCCTCCCACTTCACCGCGGCCCCCGGGTACTTCTTCTCGAAGGCGTCGATGACGCCTTCGACGTACGCCGTGTACTTGGGCTTGAGCTGGAGGGTGCGGAAGGTGATCTCGCCGGACACCTCGCCGGTCCGCTGCGCCTCCTTCGCATCGGCCGGACCGCCGCCGAGGCCGCATGCGGAGGCGGTCAGGAGGGTGCCGGCCACCAGGGTGGCGAGGGCGGTGCGGGGCAGGTGCGAACGGTTCATCGTCGGCCGCCTTAGGGGGAGTTCCGGCCTCGCTGCCGGAGCGCGGGGGCCACGCTGACCGCGCGGGACGGGCGCGTCAATGCGGCCGGGCCGGGGATGGCCGAGCAGCCGCGCCTCCCCTTTCGGTCCGCGGAGTTCGCAGGACAGACCGGATCCGCTCCGTCAACACGGCGGCCACCTGGACTGATGCGCTTTAGTCGGGGAGTTCGCGGAAGGGGTGCCGATTTCCCTGCCGGAGGCGGTTCGCAGCCGGAGTTTGACTTCTTATGGCCGGTTCGGGAAATCCGCACTAATGCGGTTTAGCTGTCGTCGCTCCCGGCGATCCGGGCGGCGATCCCGTCCAGCAGGGCGGCCAGGCCGAAGGCGTACAGCGACCCCGGGGACAGCTCGGCCCCGGGCGCGGCTGCGGCGAAGTGCGGGAGGGCGCCGCTCGCCAGGACCGCGGCCATCCGGCTCTGCTGGGCCGCCATCCACTGCTCCCCGGTGATCCCGCTGGCCCGTTCGGCGCGCGCCTCGGGCTCCAGGTCGACGGCTTGGCCGCGGACGTAGCCGAAGAGGGTGACCGCGGCGTGCATGCGGGTGTCGGCGTCGAGGCCGAGGCCGTCCAGGGCGGCCAGGGCCCATTCGATGTGCCGCATGCCGTGCGGCGCGAGGAGCGGACGGCGAGTACCTCTTCGGCGACTCCATCGCCGCGCTGGAGGAGGACGGCGACGGGGTGCCGGTCGCCTTCGAGCAGGCGCCGCCGCGCCGCTTCGACCTCGTGGTCGGCGCCGACGGGCTGCACTCGCGGACCCGGGCCCTCGCCTTCGGCCCCGAGGAGCGGTACGTGCGCCATCTCGGCATCCACACCGCGATCTTCGGCGTGCCGAACCACCTGGGCCTGCGCAACACCGGCCGCCTGTACGTCTCCCCCGGCAAGGCGGCCAACGTCTTCTCCGACGGCAGCAGCGCCGACCGGGCGCGCGCCGCCCTGCACTTCGCGGATGACGGCCTGGAGTACGACCGGCACGACCGGGCCCGGCAGCGGCGCATCGTGGCCGAGCGGTTCGCGGGCGAGGCCTGGGAACTGCCGCGCCTGCTCGCGGAGATGGAGACCGCGGAGGACTTCTGGTTCGACGCCAACGCCCAGGTGGTGATGGACACCTGGGCCGCGGGACGGGTCGTGCTCCTCGGCGACGCCGGCTACTGTGCGGCGCCGACCTCGGGGCGCGGCACCTCGTAGGCGCTGATCGGGGCGTACGTCCTGGCCGGGGAACTGGCCCGGGCGGGCGGCGACCACGGGGCCGCGTTCGCCGCGTACGAGGCGTACATGCGCCCCTTGGTGGCCGAGCACCAGGCGGTGGGGCGGGAGGGCGCCGAGCGGTTCTTCATGCCCGCGCCCACGCAGGAGGTGCTGGACATGCTGGCGGCCGACGCCCCGGAGCAGACCCGGACGGAGCCGGTGCGCCTGCCCGACTACGCGGCGGCCCGCTGAGCGCGCCTCGGCGCCGGCTACAGGTCGGCGGGGTCGGTGTTCGCGCCGCACAGGACCACGGCCACCCGCTCCCCCAGCGGCTCCGGCGCCCCTCGTACGGCGGCCAGGGCCGTGGCGGCCCCGGTCTCGACCACGATGCGGTGCTCCTCCCACAGGGCCCGCCGGGCCGCGGTGATGGCGGTGTCCGGGACCAGCACCGAGCGGACGCCGGGGTGCCGGGCGGCGGCCAGTGCGTCCGCCGAGACGCGGGTGGCGCCGAGCGAGTCGGAGGCCACCGAGTCGACGGTGACGTCCACGGGCCGGCCCGCCACCAGCGCCGCGTTGAGGGCCCGGCAGTGCTCCGGCTCGGCTGCGACGACGCGGATGCCGTGCTCCCGGGCGGCGGTGGCCACCCCGGCCAGCAGCCCGCCGCCGCCGACCGCGACGACGACCGTGTCCACGCCGGGCAGCCCGGCCCGGATGTCGTCCACCAGGGTGCCCGCGCCCGCCGCGATGAGCGGATGGTCGTACGCGTGGCTGCTCAGGGCGCCGCTCGCCGCGGCGAACTCCCGGCAGGCGGCCAGCGCATCGGCGTACCGCTCCCCGATGAGCCGAACGTCGGCCCCGTACCGGGCGAGCCGATCCACCTTGACGCGCGGCGCGGTCTCCGGCAGGAACACGGTGGCGGGTACGCCCTGCGCGCGGGCCGCCCAGGCGCAGGCGAGGCCGGCGTTGCCGCCGGAGGCGATGGTGACGCCGGCGTCGGGGAGGGTGCCTGAGGCGCGGTGCGCGGCGAGGAAGTTGTGGGCGCCGCGGGCCTTGAAGGAGCCGGTGTGCTGGAGGTACTCCAGCGCGTACCAGAGGCCGTCGGCGGCGGGCACCACGGCGGCGGGGCGGACGGCCCCGGCTATCCGGTCGGCGGCCGCGCGTACCGCGGCGGCGTCGAGCTGCTGTTCCACGATCGCTCTCCCTTGAGATGGTGCGGTCAGGCCCCGTCGGGCCGGGCCGCCTCGATCAGCTGGCGCAGGGCGCCGTAGTACACCTCGTGGTCGGTCAGGGCGGGCAGTACGTCGGACAGCCCGGACGAGAGCACGGGGAACTCCTCGGGATCCAGCGCGGCGAGGGCCGCCCGCGAGGCGGCGGTGGCAGCGGCCGGGTCGCGGTGGTCGACGAAGGCGGCGCAGCCCAGCGTGAGCAGGTACAGGCGGCGGTAGACCGTCACGGCCTCGGCGAGGGTCATCCCCGCGGCCACGCTGTCGGCGAGGGCGGGCTCCACGAGCCGGGCCAGCAGCCGGCGGCCCATCCAGGGGCGGCCGCCGCGCAGGACCAGCAGCCCGGGATGCGCGGTGAGCAGCCGGTACAGGGCGGTGAACCGCAGCTCGGTCGCCTCGGCCCAGCCGGTTCCGGCCGGGACCTCGGGCAGCAGGTCGGCCAGGTGCTCGGTGCACAGGTCGAGGAGGCCCGCCAGGTCGGTGCAGCGGCGCTGGACGGTGGCGTGCGAGACGCCGAGCCGGTCGGCGAGGGCGCGGAAGCTGAGCGCTCCGGGGCCCTGCTCGTCCAGGATCCGCAGGGCGGCCACCGCGATCGCCTCGGGCGTCGCGCGTTCCAGGGCCGTTGATGTCCTCGGCATGGATACAGCGTATCAGCCGGTGTATCTGTCGGTGTATCTCCCGGCGTATCTGTCTGCGTATCCGCCGCCTGGCCTTCCGGCTTGTAGGCCGGCGTCGCGTACTGCGCACCTCCCCGATCGTGTGATCGCGGGTACACCCGAATTGCTGGTCATCGGGCCACGACCCGCACATGGCGTTGACAGCGAGTAGTCACGCGGCTGCACTGGGCGGCACCTCCCCCACTGCAAGGAGTCCCCGTGCCGCCTCGCCTGCGTACGTCGCTCCCTTCCCTGGCCGCGGCCGCCCTGCTCGCCCTCTGCCTCGCCCCGGCCCCGGCGACGGCCGAGCCCACCGCCACCTCGGACACCCCGCTCGCGCTGACCCCGCCCATGGGCTGGAACAACTGGGCGCACTACATGTGCGACATCGACGAGGCCAAGGTGGTCGCCAACGCCGACGCGCTGGTCGCGAGCGGGCTGGCGGCCAAGGGCTACGACACGGTGACCGTCGACGACTGCTGGATGACCAGGAGCCGGGACGACGGGGGCGCCCTGGTCGTCGACGCGCAGAAGTTCCCGCACGGGATGGCCTGGCTGGGCGAGTACCTGCACGCCAAGGGCCTGAAGTTCGGCATCTACGAGGACGCCGGCTCGCTGACCTGCGAGAAGTACCCGGGCAGCGGCTCCCCCGACGGCGGCGGCGCGGACCACTACGCGCAGGACGCACGGCAGTTCGCGTCCTGGAAGGTCGACTACGTCAAGATGGACGGCTGCAACCTGTGGGTGCCGCCCGGGAAGACGAAGGAGGAGGCCTACCGCGGCGCCTACCACGCCGTGGCCGATGCGCTGCGCGACAGCGGCCGGACCATGGTGCTCTCGGCGTCGGCCCCCGCCTACTTCCAGCAGGGCGAATGGGGCGGCCCCGACTGGCACAGGGTGCTCGGCTGGGTCGGCGAGACCGGCCAGCTGTGGCGCGAGGGCAAGGACATCAAGGTCTACAACCCCGCCGCGCCGGCCACCTCGCGCTGGAGCTCCGTCCTCGGCAACTACGGCTACAACCGCTGGCTCGGCCGGTACGCGGGCCCCGGCAACTGGAACGACCCGGACTTCCTGATCGCCGGCGCCCCCGGGCTCACCGACGCCGAGAGCCGCAGCCAGGTCGGCCTGTGGGCGATGATGGCCGCCCCGTTCATCCTGTCCTCCGAGGTCTCCGAGCTGACCCCGGGCGGACTCGCCACCCTCGGCAACGGCGCGCTCATCGCCCTGGACCAGGACCCGATGGGCCGCCAGGGCGCGGTGGTCTCCGCCAACGCCACCTTCGAGGTGCTGGCGCGGCCGCTGGCGGGCGGCGACCGCGCCGTCGCCGTGCTGAACCGCTCGGGCCGCACCCGGGACATCTCGGTCCCGCTCGCCGACATCGGCCTGTACGGGTGCACGGTCACCGCCAAGGACCTGTGGAGCGGCACGAGCACCCAGGTCTCCACCTCCCTGACCGGCACGCTGGCCGCGCACGACACGGCGGTGTGGCGGCTCACCCCGGGACGCGGCTGCGGCGCGGCCGTCCCCACCGGGCAGGTGACGGGCAACGGCGCCACCTGCGCCGACGGCGCCAACACCACCGGGGCCGGGGCCGTGGTCCTGGCCCCGTGCACGGCCGGCGCCGACCAGCGGTGGGTGCTCGGCGCCGGGGCCACCCTGCGGCTGGCCGGTCAATGCCTGTCGGCGGGCGAGGCCGGCGCCGTGGAGCTGGCCCGGTGCGCGCCCGGGCAGCCCGGGCAGAGCTGGCGCCACCGCCGGGACGGCGCCCTGGTCGAGGACGCGAGCGGGCTGTGCCTGACGGCGCCCGCCGCGGCGGCCACGGCGGGCACCCCGGCGCCGCGGCTGCGCCTGGAGGTCTGCGGCGACCACCGCGTCGACCAGGCCTGGTCCCTGCCGGTCTGACGCACCGCCGGCCCGCGGATCCCGGGGCGCCCAGCGCCGCGGGATCCACCCGGTACCGGCCCGAGAGGGTCCCCGTAGAGCACCCGACACGACCGACACGACCGACACCTCCGGTGTCCCTGACGCATGCCGTGATCCAGCACACGACCGAGCGGACGACGGAGCCCATGACCGAGCACATGACGAACCAGGCCTGCCCGCGGGCGACGGACCCGCGGACGACGGACCCGCGGCCGCGGCGCCCCCGCCGCCGGACCCGCCGCCCCCGGACCTTGCCCGCGCTGCCCGCCGTCCTGCTGGCCCTGGTCTGCGCGGCGACCGCCCCGGGGGCCGGCACCCCGGCCCGCGCCGCTGCGGCCGGGCCGGAGGCCGCCGGTGCACCCGGCGCGCCCCCGGCGCGGAGCTTCGACACCGGTCCCGCGCGGGCCGCGCTGAAACGGCTGCTGCCGCGCCACGCCGCCCAGTTCACGCTCGTCGCCGCCCCGGTGGCGGCGGGCGGCCCCGACACCTTCACCGTGTCCGGGAGGGCCGGTGCGGTCACCGTCCGCGGCACCACCGGGGCCACCCTCCTCACCGGCGTCGGCTGGTACCTCCAGCACGTCGCCGGCGCCGACATCGGCTGGCCCGGCGACAGCCTCGGCCAGCTGCCCGCGCGGCTGCCGGCCGTGCCCGCGCCCGTCACCCGCAGCGCCCTCGTCCCGCACCGGTACGCCCTCAACGACACCGACGACGGCTACTCGGGCCCGTACCGCACCTTCGAGCAGCACCAGCGGCAGATCGACCTGCTGGCCCTGCACGGCATCAACGAGGTGTTCGTGCAGGTCGGCGCGGAGTACCCGTACTACCGGGCGCTCCAGGGCTTCGGCTACTCGGCCGCGGAGCTGCGGGAGTGGATCCCCGCCCCCGGCCACCAGAGCTGGTGGCTGCTGCAGAACCTGAGCGCCTTCGGCGGCCCCGTATCCGAGCGGCTGCTGCGCGAGCGCGCGAGGCTCGGGGCGCGGATCGCCGAGCAGCTGCGCGGGCTCGGCATGACCCCGGTGCTGCCCGGCTACTTCGGGACCGTGCCGCCGGGATTCGCCGCCCGCAACGAGGGGGCGCGGACGGTGGCGCAGGGCGACTGGGCGGGCTTCGACCGGCCCGACTGGCTGGACCCGTCCTCGCCGGCGTTCCCCAAGGTGGCCGCCGCGTACTACGCGGAGCAGCGCGCGGTGTTCGGGGACAGCGCCATGTACCGGATGAGCCCGCTGCACGAGGGCGGGAAGGCCGGCCCTGTCGACGTCGGGGCGGCGGCCGGCGCGGTCCAGTCTGCCCTGCACGCCGCGCACCCGGGGGCGGTGTGGGCGGTGCTGGGCTGGCAGGACAGCCCCCGCAAGGAGCTGCTGGCGGGGGTGGACACCTCGAAGCTGCTGATCCTGGACGGGCTGTCCGACCGGTACAACCGCCTGGACCGCGAGACCCGCTGGGGCGGGGCGCCGTACGCGCTCGGCACGATCTACAACTTCGGCGGGCACACCACCGTCGGCGCCAACACCTCCGTGTGGATCGACCGGTTCGGCTCCTGGCGGGCCAAGGACGCCAGTGCGCTGCGCGGCACCGCGTACCTGCCGGAGGCGACCGGCACCAACCCGGCCGCGTTCGACCTGTTCACGGACCTCGCCTGGGAGCCGGGGCCGATCGACCAGCGGGCGTGGTTCGCCGGTTTCGCGGCCCGCCGGTACGGGCGGCCGGACGCCGAGGCCGCCGCCGCCTGGGAGGAGCTGCGCAAGGGCCCGTACAGCACCTCCTCCGGGCTGTGGTCGGAGTCCCAGGACAGCCTGTTCACCGCCCGGCCGAGCCTGACCGCGGCGGGGGCGGCGTACTGGAGCCCCAAGTCGATGCGCTACCCGGCCGATTCGGTACGGCGGGCCCTGGAGCACCTGCTGAAGGTGGATCCGCGGCTGCGCGGCTCCAGCGCGTACCGCTTCGACCTGGTGGACACGGCCCGGCAGGCCCTCGCCAACCACTCGCGGGTGCTGCTGCCGAGGATCAGGGCCGCGTACGAGGCCGAGGACCTGGCGGCGTTCCGGGAGCTGACAGCCGCCTGGGCGGACGCGGAGCGGCGGCTGGACGCACTGACGAGCTCCGACCCGAACTTCCTGCTCGGGCCCTGGCTGGCCGCGGCCCGCTCGTGGGGCGCGGACGGGGCGGAGAAGGACCGGTACGAGTACGACGCCCGGTCGATCCTGAGCGTGTGGGGCCGGCACAGCACCAGCGAGGGCGGCTTCCTGCACGACTACGCGAACCGGGAGTGGGGCCGCCTCGTCCGGGAGCTGTACGCACCGCGCTGGGCGGCCTACTTCGCGGCGCTGGAGGAGGCCCTCGTGAAGAAGGCGGCGCCGCGGGAGATCGACTGGCACGCCTTCGAGGAGGAGTGGGCGCGGCGGACCACACCGCAGCCGGGTGGTGCGGGCGGCCCGACCGGGAACCCGTACGCGCTGGCGGCCGGGGTGGCCGCGGCCCTCCGGGCGGCCGAGCCGGCTCTCTGACGCCTAGCACATCGGAGGGGTGGCGGCGGAGCCTTGCGCACGGCGTCACCCGCCCGGGGGAATCTCGCCGCTCCTGCGAGGGAGAACCCCGGCGCCGCGGTGCCGCGCCGGGCGGGCACTCGCTTCACTGGCCCGGAAGCGGACCGGGGGCGCTTGCCGGAACGATCCGGCGGCCGCCCCTCTGCCGACGCCGTGACGGCCCGACGCGAGCAGGAGTGCACCGAGCATGCCCCAGACCGGACACGAGCGGCCCGGACGGCCCGTGCAGGAGCGCCCCGTGCCGCACGCCCCCGGCCGCGACCGGCCCCAGGAGGTGCCGCGGCCCGCCGACCCGCGTGAGCTGCTCACGGACGGGGTGGTGGAGCTGCGCAAGCGCGGCGAACTGGCGGCCTGCACGGCGGACGCGGACACCGACGACCCGTTGGCGACCATGGCCCGACGAACCGCCGAACGAGCCGCCCAGCGCGTCGCCGCCAAGTCCCGGACCCGCGCCTAGCGCGGCGCAGAGCTAGTGCTGTGGCCGGAAAGGTTTGCCGGGTCGCGGCGTCCGGCACGGCACCTCGCCGCGTTGTCGGCCCTCGCAAGTACGTCCAGTACGAGCCGAGGCCCTCCGCCTTGCGAGGCACCGCAC
>NZ_JBEYXK010000137.1:0-11373 GCF_040645035.1 Streptomyces sp. NPDC046876
ATGGTTCGGCTGTGGTGAGCCAGGCGGAGGCGGTGGCTCAAACGCCGCGCGGGCTGGATTGTGCCGCTGCGCGGCAATTCCAGCCCCGCCGGCGTTTGAGGCGCGGGGTCCGGGGCGGAGCCCCGATCTTTGAGCCCCGCCGGCGATTGAGGCGAGCGGGGCCCGGGGCCGCAGGACCCGGTTTCTGGGGCACCTCCCAGCGGTAGCTGGGGGAGAAGGGGCGGGGTGGGGAACGGCTCCGCGCAGCGGCAACCGGCAGCCGCCACCCGGACCCCCGACCCGAACGGCGCAACGGCCCCACCCCGCGCCGCCAGCCGCGGCACCCGGCCCCGTACGCCCCGGGAACCGGATGCCGCCACCTCGCGTTGACCAGGAAGGGAGGGTCCACTGGACCGTGGACCCGCAGCATTCGACGGGGGCTCCCTACCGCACCACTTGGAGGGCGTACCGTGCACCGCCGGCACAACGGGCTGAAGACCGCCGTACTCCTCGGCGGTCTGTCCGCACTCATCATCCTCATCGGAAGCTTCTTCGGGCGCGGCGGCCTGATCATCGCCGTCCTCGTCGCCCTCGGGACCAATGCGTACGCGTACTGGAACAGCGACAAGCTGGCGCTGCGCGCGATGCGCGCCCGGCCCGTGAGCGAGTTCGAGGCCCCCGCGCTCTACCGCATGGTGCGCGAGCTCTCCACCTCCGCCCGCCAGCCGATGCCGCGGCTCTACATCTCGCCCACCGACGCGCCGAACGCGTTCGCCACCGGCCGCAATCCGCGCAACGCCGCCGTCTGCTGCACCGAGGGGATCCTGCGCATCCTCGACGAGCGGGAGCTGCGCGGCGTGATCGGGCACGAGCTCAGCCACGTCTACAACCGCGACATCCTCATCTCCTCCGTCGCCGGAGCCCTCGCCTCCGTGATCATGTTCCTGGTGAACTTCGCCTGGCTGATCCCGGTCGGCCGGTCCGACGACGACGAGGGCCCCGGCCTCCTCGGCATGCTGCTGATCGCGATCCTCGGCCCGCTCGCCGCGTCCGTGATCCAGCTCGCCATCAGCCGCTCCCGCGAGTACGAGGCCGACGCCTCCGGCGCCCAGCTCACCGGCGACCCGCTCGCCCTGGCCAGCGCCCTGCGCAAGCTGGACGCGGGCACCAAGCAGCTCCCGCTGCCCCCCGAACCCCGCCTGGAGACCGCGAGCCACATGATGATCGCCAATCCGTTCCGACCGGGCCAGGGCCTTTCTAAGATGTTCTCGACGCACCCTCCGATGGCCGAGCGCATCGCCCGGCTCGAACAGATGGCAGGCCGTAGTCAGTGAAGACCATCCTGAACCTCATTTGGCTCGTCCTCAGCGGCATCTGGCTGTTCCTCGGCTACTGCCTCGCGGGCGTGCTGCTGTGCATCACCATCATCGGCATCCCCTTCGGCATAGCGGCCTTCCGGATCGCCGTCTACGCCCTGTGGCCGTTCGGGTACACCGCCGTCGAGCGCCGGGACGCGGGCGCCGCCTCCTGCATCGGCAACGTGCTGTGGCTGCTCCTGGCCGGCTGGTGGCTCGCCCTCGGCCACATCGTCACCGGCATCGCGCTGTGCGTGACGATCATCGGCATCCCGTTCGGCGTCGCCAACTTCAAGATGGTCCCGCTGTCCCTGCTGCCGCTGGGCCGCGAGATCGTCCCGACGGACGCGCCGTTCGCGTCGAGGTAGGAAGAAGCGAAAGAGGACGAAGCCAGTGTCGGCTGCCGCGCGCACGGCCACGACCACGACCCTGTCGGTCATCGTGCCGATGTACAACGAGGAGGAGGCCCTCCCGGCCCTGGTGGACCGGCTGCGGCCGGTCCTCGACGGCACGGGGGTCCCGTACGAGGTCGTGGCCGTCGACGACGGCAGCACCGACCGGACCGCGGAGCTGCTGGAGAAGTTCCGCACGGACTGGCCCGAGCTGCGGATCGTCCGGCTCCGGGGCAACTCCGGCCACCAGGCCGCCCTGCGCGCCGGACTGCACCGCTCGATCGGGGCGTACGTCGCCAGCCTCGACGCCGACCTCCAGGACCCGCCGGAGAAGATCCCGGAGATGCTGGACCTGGCCCGCACCGAGCAGTTGGACATCGTCTACGGGGTCCGCTCCGACCGCAGCACCGACACCGGCTTCAAACGCCACACGGCAGGCGCCTACTACTGGCTGATGCGCCGCTTGGTCGGCAAGCAGGTGCCGGCGCAGGCCGGGGACTTCCGGCTGCTCAGCCGGGAGGCGGTGGAGGCCCTGAAGTCCCTCCCCGACCAGCAGCAGGTCTACCGGCTCCTCGTCCCGTGGCTCGGCTTCCCGAGCGGCGAGGTCACGTACCGGCGGGGCGAGCGCGTGGCGGGCGAAACGAAATACCCGCTGAGCAAGATGATCCGCCTCGCCGTGGACGGCATCACCAACTTCTCCGCCGCCCCGCTGCGGCTGGCGACCTGGCTCGGGGTGGTCAGCTTCCTCGCCTGCCTGGTGATGATCGGCGTGACGCTGGTCATCTTCGCGGCCGGCCACACGGTTCCGGGATGGACCTCGCTCTTCGTCGCCATGCTCTTCCTCGGCGGCGTCCAGCTGATCTGCGTGGGCCTGCTCGGCGAGTACATCGGCCGCATCTACACCGCGGTCCAACGCCGCCCGACGTACTTCGTGGGCTACGACTCGGCCGCCCCCACAACCCCGAACCCACCCCCTCCCGACCAGCCCTGACCCGGCCCGGCAGCCCGCGCCCGCCGCTGCCGCTGTCCCCGCTGCACGGAGCCGTTCCCCTACCCGCCCCTTCTCCCCCAGCTACCGCTGGGAGGTGCCCCCAGAAACCGGGCTCCGCCCGGACCCGGTTCCGTGCGCTTCGCGCCCGGTGCGCTCAAACGCCGCGCGGGCTGAATCAGCCCCGCCGGCGATTGAGGCGTTTCGGGAAGGGGCGGGGTGGGGAGACGGCTCCGCGCAGCGGCAGACGCAGCGGCAGCCGCGGCCGCGGCCGGCGGTCAGTCGGCGGGGGCGCGGCGGGTGCGGGCGGCGTAGGACAGGGCGCCCACGGCCAGGACGGCGGCACCGGCGCCGACCGAGGCGGCCGGGAGCGAGAGCGCCAGGGCGGCGCAGCCGACCAGGCCGAGCGCGGCCACGAGCCGCCCCCGGACGCCGGCGTCCAACGTCCAGGCGGAGGCGTTGGCGACGGCGTAGTACGCCAGCACGCCGAACGACGAGAAGCCGATCGCCCCCCGGAGATCCACGGTCGCCGCGAGCACCGCGACCACCGCCCCCACGGCCAGCTCCGCATGGTGCGGCACCCGGTGCCGCGGGTGCACCGCGGCCAGCGTGCCCGGCAGGTGCCCGTCCCGCGCCATGGCCAGCGTGGTCCGCGACACCCCCAGCACCAGCGCCAGCAGCGAGCCCAGCGCCGCCAGGGCCGCCCCGACCCGCACCACGGGCGCCAGCCCCGGCACCCCGGCCGCCCGCACCGCATCGGCCAGCGGGGCCGCGGACCCCGCCAGGCCCGGCGCGCCGAGCACCGACAGCGCGGCCACCGCCACGGCCGCGTACACCAGCAGCGCGATCCCCAGCGCGAGCGGTACCGCCCGCGGGATCGTCCGCTGCGGGTCGCGCACCTCCTCGCCGAGGGTGGTGATCCGGGCGTACCCCGCGAAGGCGAAGAACAGCAGCCCGGCCGCCTGCAGCACCCCCGCAGCCCCGCCACCGCCCCCGCCCCAGTCGCCGCCGAGCCGCCCGGCGTCGGCCGCGCCGGACGACAGGCAGGCCGCCACGACCCCGGCCAGCACGGCCAGCACCACGGCGACGATCACGCGGGCGATCCGGGCGGACTTCTGCACGCCCCCGTAGTTCGCGGCGGTCAGCGCCACCACCGCCGCGACGGCCACCGCATGCTGCTGCTCCGGCCATGCGTACGCCCCGACGGTCAGCGCCATCGCCGCGCAGGACGCGGTCTTGCCGATCACGAAGCCCCAGCCGGCCAGGTACCCCCAGAATGGCCCGAGCCGCTCCCGCCCGTACACGTACGTCCCGCCGGAGGCCGGGTAGCGGGCGGCCAGCCGGGCCGAGGAGTGCGCGTTGCAGTACGCGACGCAGCCCGCCAGCGCCAGGGCCGCCAGCAGCGCACCGCCCGCCGGCCCCGCCGCACGGGCCGCCGGGGCGAGCGCGGCGAAGATCCCGGCCCCGACCATCGCCCCGAGCCCGACGACGACCGCGTCGAAGACCCCGAGCGTGCGCTTCAGCTCACCGCTCACGTCATCCCTCACGCCGCGGAGGGTAGCGGCCCCGGGTGACGGTCCTGTGGCCGCCCCGGGGAAGCCCGGCGACGAGCAGGACGACCCGCCGGGCGGCAGCGCCCTAGGTGACGCCCTCCCGGCCGGGCAGCGGGGCCCGGCCCCGCCCCCGCTCCCACCCGCGCAGGGCGGTCAGGCAGGCGTGGTCGAGGTGGCCCATCCCGCTCAGGTCCAGCCGCACCGGCTGCCCCGGCGGCAGCGCCTCCAGCGCGTCCAGCAGCTTCGGCAGCCGCAGGAAGCTGGCGCTGCCCAGCACCTGGACCCGCAGCTCGCCGCCCTCCCACACCTCCTCGATCTGTACGTGCGAGGTCTCCCAGGCGGCCTTGACCACGGCCAGCCCCAGTCCGACCAGCACGCCCTCGAAGAGGTTGGTCGCCACGACCGCCCCGGCCGTCGCCACCAGCACCACCGCCTCCCCGCGGTGCGTGCGCCACAGCGCGGCCACCGCCTTGGCCGGGAGCAGCTTCCAGCCCGCGTGCAGCAGCACCCCGGCCAGCGCCGCCAGCGGCACCGCCTCCAGCATCCCGGGTACGGCCACAGCGAAGAGCAGCAGCCAGCCGCCGTGCAGGATCCGGGACGCCCGGGTCCGCGCCCCGGCCTCCACGTTGGCGGCGCTGCGTACGATCACGGCCGTCATCGGCAGCGCCCCGAGCAGCCCGCAGACGGCGTTGCCGATGCCCTGGGCCACCAGCTCGCGGTCGTAGCGGGTCCGCGGCCCGTCGTGCATCCGGTCCACGGCGGCGGCGCTGAACAGCGTCTCGGCGGAGGCGATCAGCGCGAGCGCGACGACGGTCCCGCACGCCCCGACCGAGGCCAGCACCCCGAACTCCCCCCAGGCGGGCAGCCCGACCGCATCCAGCACCCCCGTCACCCGCACCCGCTCGACCGGCAGCCGCAGCACCGTGCAGACGGCCGTCGCGGCCGCCACCCCCACCAGCGCCCCCGGCACGACCCGCAGCCGGGCCGGTACGCGCCGCCAGCCGACGACCAGCACGATGGTCCCGGCGCCGAGCGCCACCGCGTTCCAGTCGGCCCGCGCGACCAGCGACGGCAGCGCGCCCAGCTTCTCGAGGGTCCCGCCGGGCGCTTCCACGCCGCCGACGGCGTACACCTGCGAGGCGATCAGTACGAGCCCGATGCCGGCCAGCATGCCGTGCACGACGGCCACGGAGATCGCCCGGAACCACCGGCCGAGCCGCAGTACCCCCATGCCCACCTGGAGCAGCCCGGCAGCCAGGACGAGCACGCCGAGCCCGGACACGCCGTGGGCCTGCACCGCTTCGTACACGAGCACGGTCAGCCCGGCGGCCGGCCCGCTGACCTGCAGCGCACTGCCGCGGAACCATCCCGTGACGAGCCCGCCGACGACCCCGGTGACGATGCCGAGCTCGGCGGGCACACCGGAGGCCACGGCCACGCCCACGCAGAGCGGCAGCGCGACCAGCGCGACGACGACGGAAGCCCCGAAGTCCTCGCGGAACGTGTCGGCCCCGGCCATGCGAGAACCCCCTGCCATGCGGAGCAACGAATTCCCCCCAGCGTGGCGGGCGCGCGCGGGGCAGCCCAAGTGCCCACTGGAAGCCCGTCGGGCGCGCGCGCCGCGCACGCCGGGCACACGAGCCCCACGCCCCTCGAAAACCACGCCGCCCCGGCGGCCACGAGGACCACCGGGGCGACGGGTCGCTCCTGTACGCCGACCGACATCGAGGAAACGAAGAAACGAGTAACCACCCAGCAGCGGCGGGGAGATGACACACGGCCTCGCCCGAACCGTGCACGGCGGCGGCCCCGGTGCGCCACCCCCCGTCGGGTCAGCGGTAGTTCACGAACTGGATCGCGAAGTCCAGGTCCTTGCCCTTCAGCAGGGCCTGGACGGCCTGGAGGTCGTCGCGGCTCTTGGAGCTGACGCGCAGCTCTTCACCCTGGACCTGGGCCTTGACGCCCTTGGGGCCCTCGTCGCGGATCATCTTGGCGACCTTCTTGGCGTTCTCCTGGGAGATGCCCTCCTGGATGGACGCGAAGATCTTGTACTCCTTGCCGGAGAGCTGCGGCTCGCCGGCGTCGAGCGCCTTGAGCGAGATGCCGCGCTTGACCAGCTTGGTCTCGAAGACGTCGAGGACGGCCTTGACCCGGTCCTCGGAGTTGGCCTCCATGAGGATCTTCTCGCCGGACCAGGAGATCGAGGCCCCGGTGCCCTTGAAGTCGTACCGCTGCGAGAGCTCCTTGGCGGCCTGGTTGAGGGCGTTGTCGACCTCCTGCCGCTCGACCTTCGAGACGATGTCGAAACTGGAGTCGGCCATGTGCTGTGGCTCCTTGAAGTCGGCTGTCGATGCCCCGGTGGGGCGCGGCCGGACCTACCCGGCCCGCTCCGCAAAGCCTAGCCACCGCGCCCGCCCGCAGCGCTGATCAATCCGGTGGCGAAGCACCCCCGAGCATCGGGTATTGTTTACGTCGTTGCCAGGGAGCACCGCCGAAAAGCGGTCTCGAAGGCGACATCCCATGGCGGTGTGCCCGAGTGGCCAATGGGAGCGGACTGTAAATCCGTCGGCTTAGCCTACCCAGGTTCGAATCCTGGCGCCGCCACATGGAGGAACGGCCCCTGATCTGCGGAAACGCGGATCAGGGGCCGTTTCGTTGTGTGCTGCGGCGGGTGGGTGGGGCCATCGGTTCGGGGGGCGGCCGTTCGGGCGGGCGGTGGGGGTGGGCGCATCGTCGGCCGGGGCGGGTCGTTCACCGGGGGTGAAATGGATTTCTGACACGCGTGGAAAGGTCGGCGGCGGGGTGCTGCTGACCCTGCTCGGGGCCGGGATCCCGGCCCTCGTCGGGGCGGCGCTGCACGGGCCCGCCCAGGAGCCCTACCGGCAGACCCGGCTCTACTTCGGCACCGAGCGGCCCGCCGGGCGGGCCGCGGTCACCGAGCAGGAGTTCGTCCGGTTCCTCGACCGGGAGATCACCCCCGCCTTCCCCGAGGGGCTGACCGTGCTCGACGGGCTCGGCCGCTGGCGCGCCGGCGACGGGGCGATGGTGCGCGAGCAGTCGTACGAGGTCGTGGAGCGGATCCGCGCGGCCTACGAGGAGCAGTACGAGCAGGACTCGGTCGGGCGGTCCGACGACAAGGTCACCGCCGATTTCTGAGCAGGGGGTCGGGTAGTCGGCTCAGTTGCCCGCCACTGCCTTGACCGCCACCGGGACCGGGGTCGAGCCGGAGACCAGTTCCAGGGTCAGGCCGGCCGTCGCCGGGGTCTCGATCAGCTCGGCCAGGACCGCGGCCACGTCGTCGCGCGGGACCGCCCCGCCGCCCGCGTGGGCCTCCAGGCGCACCAGCCCCGAGCCGGGCTCGTCCAGCAGCGAGCCCGGCCGCAGGACCGTCCACTCCAGGCCCAGCCGGGTGCGGACGTGGTCGTCGGCCTCGCCCTTGGCCCGCAGGTACGCGTCGAACACCTCGTCACCCTCGTGCTGCGCGTCCGCGCCCATCGAAGACACCATCAGGAACCGCCGTACGCGCGCCCGTTCGGCCGCATCGGCGAACAGCACCGCCGCGCCGCGGTCCACCGTGTCCTTGCGGGCGATCCCGCTGCCCGGGCCCGCCCCGGCGGCGAACACGGCCGCGTCCGCGCCCTGGAGGATGCCCGCCACGTGCTCGACCGAGGCCGACTCCAGGTCGCACAGCACCGGTTCGGCGCCCGCCTCCCGCAGGTCGTCGCCCTGCTCCCGGTTGCGGATGATGCCCGCGACCTCGTACCCGCGCACGGCGAGCAACCGCTCGAGCCGCAGCGCGATCTGACCGTGTCCACCCGCGATGACGATGCGCATGAGGCGACCGTACGACGAGCCGGGCGCTCCCGCCCGCGCACACCCGCGAGCCCTCAGGGACCTGGCTCCATACGGCCCTGTCGGGGCAGGTCCAGCGCGACGGCCACCGCCGAGTCGCAGTACTCCCGTACGGCGCTCGTACGGGCCACCACCCGCCCGCGGTGGATCACGATCCGGCTGTACGCCAGCGACAGCACCCCCGCGATCCGCTCCCCGCGCACGGCGAGCAGCTCCGCCGGGAAGCCGGCCTCCACCCGGACCTCCGGCAGGCCCATCGCCTCCCGGGCGGCGTCGCTGACCGCCGCGTAGGCCTCCTGCGGCCGCAGCCCGCCCTGCGAGGCCAGCAGGTAGGCCGCCTCCAGGGGGTCGCCCCGGCCGACCGGGTTCCCGGCGTCGCGCAGGGCCCCGCTGCCGGCCGCGACGCGGACCCCGGCGGCCCGCAGCAGCCGTACGGGCGCGGAGCGCAGGCCGCGGCGCTCCAGGGCCGCGCAGTCGCCCTGGGGCAGGCAGGTCACCCGTACGCCGGCCGCGGCCAGCTGGTCCGCGGCCCGGTGCGCCGCGTCCAGCGGGAGCCGCGACAGCCCGCCGCAGGGGCCGATCGTCACGCCGGGCCGCAGCCCGCCGGCCATCACCGCGAGCCGGGCCAGCCGGCCGGGGTCGTCGGCGTCGGTGTGCAGGTCCACCGGGCAGCCGTGCTCGGCGGCGAGGTCGAGGACGGCCTCCACGAAGCCGGTGGGGTCGGGGTCCAGGTCGGGGCAGCCGCCGATGACCGCCGCGCCCATCCGGACCGCGTCCCGCAGCATCGCGAGCCCGTCGGCGCCCGCCACCCCGGTCAGCAGCCGGGGCACGGCCACCGCGGTCAGGTCGGTCAGGCCGCGCAGCGAGCGGCGGGCCTGGAGCACGGCCGCCAGCGGGCCGAGGCCGTGCACGCCGCCGATCCGGACGTGGCTGCGGACGGCCGTCGCGCCGTGCCCCAGCTGGAGCAGGGCCGCCTCGGTGGCCCTGCGCTGCACCTCGTCCGGGGCGTACCCGACGGGCCCCTCGCCGTCCGCGGTCAGGGCGGTGTCCCCGTGTGCGTGCGGCTCGGCGGGCGCCGGGAGCAGCAGGTAGCCGCTGAGGTCCACCCGGGCCGGCGCGCCCGGCGGCAGGCTGCCCGCCGTGCCGACGGCCTGGATCCGGCCGCCGCCGAGCCGGACGTCGACCGTGCGGCCGTCCGTGAGGCGGGCCCCGGCGAGCAGCAGGGCGGTGGACTCGGCGGCGGGTGCGCCTCCGTGGCCGCCGGGGCGCAGCGGGCCCTGGCCGCCGCCCTCGCCGCGGCCGCCCGGCGGGAAGGGGGACGGCTGCTGGGGCTGGCTGTCGGACATCGCGCTCCTGCGGGGGCTCGGGCGGTCCTGGGCCCAGGTGGCCGCGGCCCGCGGCCCAAGATCACGCAGCGTGCTCCGAGCCTAGGGCGCGGGCGCCGCCGCTTCGGGGAAGGGCGCAATAGTCGTACCGGTGTGGTGCCAGTCGTACCGGTGTGGCGCCGCTGCGCCGAGGCGCTCCCGTACGCGCCCGGGCGGCGCGGGAGCGGGGGAGGGAGCGGGGGCGGAAACGGGGCGCCCCAAGGCGGTCGCGGCGGCTCCGCGGCCGGCCCCCGGGGCGTCGCAACGCCTTCGCGGGCGGGGTCGGAAGGCCCTGCGGGAGGGGCCTCCGCAATGGATTTGGGCGATCGGCGCGCAACCGTGTAATGTCTTCCTCGCTCGCCCCAATAGCTCAGTCGGTAGAGCGTCTCCATGGTAAGGAGAAGGTCTGCGGTTCGATTCCGCATTGGGGCTCTGGTGAGAGAGGCCCCCCACCCTCGGGTGGGGAGCCGATCATCATCAAAGCGGCGTAGCTCAGTCGGTAGAGCAAGCGGCTCATAATCGCTGTGTCACCGGTTCAAGTCCGGTCGCCGCTACCCACAGTAGCCGATTGCGGGGTCGGTCTCCCGATCGGCTACTCTTTTATGCGTTCGATCCGTCCATTAGTCCGTCAAGGAGCACTCACGTGGCTGCCACCGACGTCCGCCCGAAGATCACGCTGGCCTGCGTGGAGTGCAAGGAGCGGAACTACATCACCAAGAAGAACCGGCGTAACAACCCGGACCGCATGGAGATGAAGAAGCACTGCCCGCGCTGCAACTCGCACACCGCGCACCGCGAGACCCGCTGACACCGGCGAAGTCTCGAATACAGGCAACGTCATGAGGTCGTCCCCTTCAATGGGGGCGGCCTCGTGTCGTTTCCGCGTACGCGCGATCATTTCGATCCCGCGATCATCTCGTCCGTCTCGTCCGTCTCGTCCATCTCGTTCAATCAGGAGGTAGGGAGCCATGGCGCTCGACCAGTCCTTCGTCGGGCGGAGCTACCCGCCCACCGACCCCTACGAGGTCGGCCGGGAGAAGATCCGCGAATTCGCGGTCGCGGTGGGGGACGCCAATCCCGTCTACACCGACGCCGAGGCCGCCAAGGCCGCCGGCCACCAGGACGTGATCGCCCCGCCGACCTTCGTCTTCGCGATCACCTTCGCGGCCGCGGGCCAGGTCGTCGCCGACCCGCAGCTCGGCCTGGACTACAGCCGGGTCGTCCACGGCGACCAGCGCTTCGCGTACACCCGCCCCGTCCGCGCGGGCGACCGCCTCTCCGTGACCTCCACCATCGAGGCCGTGAAGACCCTGGCGGGCAACGACATCATCGACATCCGCGGCGAGGTCCACGACGAGACCGGCGAACACGTGGTGACGGCGTGGACGAAGCTCGTCTCCCGCGCCCCCGAGGAGGCCTGAGATGACCGCGCAGATCAAGTACGACGACGTCGAGGTCGGCACCGAGCTCCCCGCCGCGTCCTTCCCCGTGACGCGCGCCACGCTCGTGCAGTACGCGGGCGCCTCCGGCGACTTCAACCCGATCCACTGGAACGAGAAGTTCGCCAAGGAGGTCGGACTGCCGGACGTGATCGCGCACGGCATGTTCACCATGGCCCAGGCGATCCGCGTCGTCACCGACTGGGTCGGCGACCCGGGCGCGGTCGTCGACTACGGCGTGCGCTTCACCAACCCGGTCGTCGTGCCCAACGACGACAGGGGTGCCGTGATCGAGGTCACCGCCAAGGTCGCCGCCAAGCTGGACGACCGCCAGGTCCGCATCGACCTCGTCGCCACGGCCGGCGGCCAGAAGGTCCTCGGCCGCTCCCGCGCGGTCGTCGCGCTCGCCTGAGCCGCGGTGGGGGGGGGGGGGGGCCGCCCCCCGGCCGCG
>NZ_JBEYXK010000137.1:11383-14359 GCF_040645035.1 Streptomyces sp. NPDC046876
CGCGAGCCTCCCCGCGGGTGGCGTAAACTCATCACCGGCCCCCCGTGCGCGGTGTGGCGCGTCCTGGGCCGGGGGGTCGGGCGCCGGGCCGGCAGCACCGCCGGCCCGGCAGCACCACCCGCCCGGCCCGCAGCGCACGTACGGTCCGTGGCCCCGCAGGGATGCGAGGGGCACGGACCGTACTCTTGTCCACGTGCAGGAACTCCACGACGCCCCCCTCGCCCCCCTGACCACCTTCCGCCTCGGCGGTCCCGCCACCCGCCTGGTGACCGCGACCACCGACGCCGAGGTGGTCGACGCCGTCCGCGCGGCCGACGACAGCGGCACCCCGCTCCTCGTCATCGGCGGCGGCAGCAACCTGGTCATCGGCGACCGCGGCTTCGACGGCACCGCCCTGCGCATCGCCACCACCGGCTTCCACCTCGACGGCACCACCCTGGAGCTCGCCGCCGGCGAGAACTGGTCCGACGCCGTCGCCCGCACCGTCGGGGCCGGCCTCGCCGGCATCGAATGCCTCGCCGGCATCCCCGGCTCCGCCGGCGCCACCCCGATCCAGAACGTCGGGGCGTACGGCCAGGAGGTCTGCGACACCATCACCGAGGTCGTCGCCTACGACCGCACCCGCCGCGAGACGGTCACCCTGACCGCCGCCGAGTGCGCCTTCCGCTACCGCAACAGCCTCTTCAAGGACCAGCCCGACCGGTACGTCGTCCTGCGCGTCCGCTTCGCCCTCGAGGACGCCGGCGGGCTCTCCGCGCCGATCAAGTACCCCGAGACCGCCCGCGCCCTCGGCGTCGAGGCCGGAGACCGCGTCCCGGCCGCCACCGCCCGCGAGACCGTGCTGCGCCTGCGCGCCGGCAAGGGCATGGTCCTCGACCCCGCCGACCACGACACCTGGTCCGCCGGCTCCTTCTTCCACAACCCGATCCTCACCGACGAGGCGTACGCGGCCTTCCTCGCCCGCGTCCAGGACCGCCTCGGCGCGGACGTCGCCCCGCCCGCCTACGCCGCCGGCGAGGGCCGTACGAAGACCAGCGCCGCCTGGCTGATCGACAAGGCCGGCTTCACCAAGGGCTACGGCACCGGGCCCGCCCGGATCTCCACCAAGCACACCCTCGCCCTGACCAACCGGGGCGAGGCCACCACCGAGGACCTCCTCGCCCTCGCCCGCGAGGTCGTCGCGGGCGTCCACGCCGCCTTCGGCGTCACCCTGGTCAACGAGCCGGTGACGGTCGGCGTCAGCCTCTGAGGAGCCCCGGCCGCCATGCTCTGTCCACTGCACGGGGCCGGTACGGACCCCACCCGCCTGGTGGGACGCGCCATCAGCCGCATCGTCGCGTCCTGGCACGTCTACGAGGGCGAGCGCTCCGAGGTGCCGCTCGACGTGTGGCTCATCGACAGCGAGGGCGACTCGACCCGGATCAGCACCGGGTCCGACGGCTGCCTCATCGTCGAGGCCGCCGCGCCGCACGAGCCGTACGACATGGGGGAGTGGGGCCGCATCGAGGTCGGCGAGGACCTCGGCGACCACCCCTTCCTGCGCCACCTCGGCGAGACCGTCGCCCGGGTGGCCGAGTTCGCGGCGCCCGGGACCGGGCGCACCCAGCTGGAGATCGGCTTCGGCGAAGGCGACCGGGTACGGGCCGACTGCTGGGAGGGCGACCTGCGGCTGACGCGCTGACCCCGTGTGGCCCTGTGGCTACGTGGCCAGCCAGTGGTCGATGCCGGTCAGCAGCTTGTCCTGGACGTCCGGGGGCGCGGCCGAGCCGCGGACCGACTGGCCGGCCAGCTCCGCGAGCTCCGCGTCCGTGAACCCGTGGTGGCGGCGGGCGATCTCGTACTGGGCCGCCAGGCGCGAGCCGAACAGCAGCGGGTCGTCCGCGCCCAGCGCCATCGGCACGCCCGCCTCGAACAGGGTCCGCAGCGGGACGTCCTCGGGCCGCTCGTAGACGCCGAGCGCCACGTTGGAGGCCGGGCAGACCTCGCAGGTGACCTTCGCCTCGGCGAGGCGGCGCAGCAGCTGCGGGTCCTCGGCGGCCCGCACCCCGTGCCCGATGCGGGCGGCGTGCAGATCGTCCAGGCAGTCCCGGACGGAGGCCGGGCCGGTGAGCTCGCCGCCGTGCGGGGCCGCGAGGAGGCCGCCCTCGCGGGCGATGGCGAAGGCGCGGTCGAAGTCGCGGGCCATGCCGCGGCGCTCGTCGTTGGAGAGCCCGAAGCCGACGATGCCGCGGTCGGCGTAGCGGACGGCCAGGCGGGCCAGGGTGCGGGCGTCCAGTGGGTGCTTCATGCGGTTGGCGGCGATCAGCACGCGGATGCCGAGGCCGGTGTGGCGCGAGGCCTCCTCGACCGCGTCCAGGATGATCTCGACGGCCGGGATCATGCCGCCGAGCAGTGGGGCGTACGAGGTGGGGTCGACCTGGATCTCCAGCCAGCCGCTGCCGTCCCGGACGTCCTCCTCGGCCGCCTCGCGGACCAGGCGGTGGATGTCGTCGGGCTCGCGCAGGCACGAGCGGGCGGCGTCGTACAGCCGCTGGAAGCGGAACCAGCCGCGTTCGTCGGTGGCGCGGAGTTTGGGGGGCTCGCCGGCGGTCAGGGCGTCGGGCAGCCGGACGCCGTACTTGTCGGCCAGGTCGAGGAGGGTCGATGGGCGCATCGAGCCGGTGAAGTGCAGGTGGAGGTGGGCTTTCGGCAGAAGCGTGAGATCGCGTACGTGCTCCATTGGGTGATCCTGCCGTACGACTGGGCTCGGCGGGACCCTTATTCCCGATCGGGGGCCCACCGAACGTCCTGCCGCCGCCTGCTGCCGCTGCGCGGAGCCTGCCCCTCCCCGCCCCTTCCCGAAACCGGGGGCTCCGCCCCCGGCCCCCGCGCCTCAAACGCCGGCGAGGCTGGAATTGCCGCGCAGCGGCACATTTCAGCCCGCGCGGCGTTTGAGCGCACCGGGCGCGAAGCGCCCGGAACGGGGGCCGGGGCGTC
>NZ_JBEYXK010000138.1:0-14058 GCF_040645035.1 Streptomyces sp. NPDC046876
CCGGGTTTCTTGGGGCTCCGCCCCAAACCCCGCGCCTCAAACGCCGGCGAGGCTGGTCTTGCCGGGCCCCGGCCTCGAAGGCGGGGGTGGGGCTGGGGCTGGGTTGGCCGGGCCGCGGCTTCGGGAGGGAACGGGCCCGGCCGGGTCAGAGGGTGGCGCGGATGCCGTCCAGGAAGGGTTCCAGGACCGCGCGCCAGGCGGCCGGCTGGTCGTAGTGGAGGTAGTGGCCGGCGTCCGGGATCTCGGCGTACTGGCCGGCCGGGAGGACCCGGACCATCTCCTGGGCTTCGGCGCGGCCGAGCTCGCCGTCCAGCCCGCGCACCACCAGCGTCGGGCACCGGACCTGGGCCAGCTCCTCCCAGTGCGCGTCGTGCACCCACGTCTCCCGGGCGGTCAGCATCTGGCTCCTGGAGAACAGCGGCCGCCAGCCGTCGGCCGCCTGGTGCATCACCTCGGCGAAGAACGCACCCCGCCCCGGATCGGGCCGCTCGACGCGCGGATCGTCCTCCCCGAACCAGCGGCGGGCCGCGTCCTGCGAGGGGAACGGCAGGGGCCAGCGGCGGAACCATTCGGCCCATTCGCGCTGGGAGGCCTCGCCGAGGGCGGAGGCGCGCATGTCGCAGATCACCAGCGCCTCGACCAGGTCGGGCCGCCGCGCGGCCAGCTGCCAACCGGTGAGCGCGCCCATGGAGTGGCCGACGACGGTCACCGGTCCCAGCCCGAGCTGCTCGATCACGGCCTCGGCATCGGCCACGAACGCCTCCCGCCCCAGCGGGGCCGGCGTCGCGCCCGGCCCGGCGGCCGGGTGCTCGCTCTGGCCGTGCCCCCGCTGGTCGAGGGCGACGACGCGGCGGCCCGCGGCGAGCCAGCGGGCGGTGCCCGCCCAGTGGAAGGCGCGGCCCATCAGCCCGTGGAGTAACAGCACCCGCGGCGCCTCGGGGTCCGGGGGCGTGGCGGAGGTCGGATCCCGGAACTCCCAGGCGGCCAGGCGCACGCCGTCGGCCCCTGTCACTTCGATGCGCTCCACCATGGCGGATGCACCCCCTTCGCTCCCGGCCAGACTATCGAACCCGCATTCGAAAACGGCTTTCTCGCGCCCAACACCGCTCTTTCGAGTGACCTTGCTCAAGGATTGGCCGCCCCTGCCGAGGGAGATCCTTTCAGCAGGGAGGCGGGCCGCTCGGGGAAGACGGTCCGAAGGGGATGACCTTGAGAGCTCGGGGCTCCAGGTCAGCACAGGGGAGGAAGGTCCCGGCGCCGCGAGGCGCCGGGACCACCACCCTCCGCATCACCACGGCGCGGCCGATCGGCCGGCCGACCGATCAGCGCACGCCGTCAACACCCGGTCAGCGCTTCGCGACGAACACGTGCGAGGCGATCTCCGCCTCCAGCTCGGCGGCCTCGCCCCCGCTGCCGACCAGCACACCGCCCGGCGACTCCGTCACGCTGACCACCGAACCGGGCTGCACGCCCGCCCGCCGCAGCGTGTACATCAGCTGGGCGTCCGTCTGGATCGGCTCGCCGATCCGCCGCACGACCACCGTCTTGCCCTCGGTGCCCGGGTCCAGCTCCGACAGGGCGACCATGCCGTCCTCGATGAACGGGTCGGCCTCGGCCTTCTCGCCGAGCTCCTCCAGTCCGGGGATCGGGTTCCCGTACGGCGACTCGGTCGGGTGACGCAGCAGCTCCAGCACGCGCCGCTCCACCGCCTCGCTCATCACGTGCTCCCAGCGGCAGGCCTCGGCGTGCACCTGCTCCCACTCCAGGCCGATGACATCGACGAGCAGGCACTCCGCGAGCCGGTGCTTGCGCATCACGCGCGTCGCCAGCCGCCGCCCCTCCTCGGTCAGCTCCAGGTGGCGGTCGCTCGCCACGGCCACCAGGCCGTCGCGCTCCATCCGCGCCACCGTCTGGCTCACCGTGGGGCCGCTCTGGTCGAGCCGTTCGGCGATCCGGGCGCGCATGGGGACAACGCCTTCCTCTTCCAGCTCGAGGATGGTGCGGAGATACATCTCCGTGGTGTCGATCAGTCCGGACATTCGTGCCCCTCGGGTTATCGTGCGCTGGCCCTGCCCCCAATTCTGACGCATCGGACCGACAACCGTCCCGTGTCCGGCAACGAGCCCCGGCACGACCCGAGCGCCGCTCGACCCCCGGGTTGACGCCCGTATTGACACGCCCTTGGTACAGACCGCACGGTGAGCGGCGGACACGGACGCACCCCACCCCCCGGAAGGGCCATCGGCGTATGAGCGAGAGCAAGCTGGCCGGTCAGTTCTTCGACGCCGCGATCGGCCTGCTCCAGCGGGTGCGGGAGGAGGAGGGCGGGGCGATCGCCGCGGCCGCCGCCGCCGTCGCCGACGCGGTCGCCGCCGGGAACCGGCTCTTCGCCTTCGGCGCCGGGCACTCCTCGCTCCCCGCCCAGGACGTCGTCTACCGGGCCGGCGGGCTCGCCCTGATGAACTTCCTCGCCGTCCCCGGCACCGCCGGCGTCGACGTCATGCCGGCCACCCTCGGCAGCGCCCTCGAGCGGGTCGACGGGCTGGCCGGGGCCGTCCTGGACAGCAGCCCCGCCACCGCCGGCGACGTCCTGGTGATCATCTCCCTGTCCGGGCGCAACGCCCTGCCGGTCGAGATGGCCATGAACGCCCGGGCCCTCGGCATCACGGTGATCGGCGTGACCTCCGTGGCGTACGCGCGCGAGACCCGGTCGCGGCACGCCTCGGGCACCTTCCTCAAGGACCACTGCGACATCGTCCTCGACAGCAAGATCGCCGTCGGCGACGCCGAGCTGAGCCTCGACGGCATCGACGCGCCGTTCGCGCCCGCCTCCACCGTCGTGACCAGCGCGATCATGCAGGCCGTGATGGCCGCCGCCGCCGGCGAGCTCGCCGCCCGCGGGATCGAGCCGCCGCTGCTGCGCTCGGGCAACGTGGACGGCGGCCACGAGTGGAACGGCCGCGTCATGCAGCAGTACGGCGACCGGATCTTCTTCCGCCACTGAGGTCCGGCGATCGGCACGTCCCAGCCGGTCACAGCCGGAAGTGCCTCACGCCCGGGTGGCCAGGTCCAGGTCGGCCGCCACCCGTGCCGCCACCTCCTCCGCGTACGCCGCGTCCGCCCGGTCGAACGCCGTGCGCGAGGCACTCCGTACGAAGGTCAGCGCACCCAGGGTCCGCCCCCGGCTGCGCAGCACCGTGCACAGCACGTGCGCCGCGGTCTCGGGCCACTGCCGGGCCCGCGCCCACCCCTCGGCCGCCTCGCCGCGCGGGACGCTCGCCCGCACCGACCCGATCCGGTCCAGCGCCTGGAGCACCGGGTGCCCCGGCTCGTACGGCACGGGAAGCCCGCCCTGTCCCGCCGGCCCCGCCAGCCCCGGCGGCGATACGGCGGAGCGGACCAGCCGCGGCCGCTCCGGGTCGGGCGAGGGCTCCAGTACGTCGAGCAGCGCGTGGTCGGCGAAGCCGGCGAGGGCGAAGTCCAGCCGCACGGCCGCCGCCTCGGCCGGGTCCTCGTACTCCGCGGCCGCCCGCCCCGAGCGGTGCAGCTGCCCGGCCCGGAACCGGGCCTGCGCCGTGTCCAGCGCGGTCTGCCGGGCCTCGGTGATGTCCTGGAACAGCCAGCCGACCCCGAGCGGCACCGGCTCCTCCGCGAGCGGCGAGCCCAGCCGCAGGAACCCGCACCGCCAGCAGCATCGCCGCACCCCCTCCGGCGTGCGCACCGCCACCCACAGCTCTACCGGCGCGGGCGGCGAACCCTCGGCCAGCACGTGCTGCAGGGCGCCCTCCAGCTCCTCGGCGCCCTGCTCCAGCAGGTCCCCCAGCGGCCGGCCGAGCAGCGCGGTGCGCGCGGAGCCGAAGGCGCGGGCGGCGTGCGCGTTGACCACGGCCGGGCGCAGGTCCACGTCGACGAGGACCACGCCCCAGGAGGCGTCGTCCATCAGCGCCTCGCTCAGTGCGATGGACCGCTCCAGGTCGATCTGGGCGTGGACCTCACTGAAGGCGCAGTAGACCCCGGCGGGCTTGCCGTCGGCGCCGGGCACCCCGGCGGACTGGGTGCGCACCAGGACCCGCCCGCCGTCCTTGGTCAGGAGGGCGAACTCGTTCACCTGGCGGCCCGGGACCTCCTGGGCGGCCATCAGCCGGTCCTCGACGTCCTGGGCGTCGGCGGCGCGCGCGGCCCAGCCGGCGAACCCCTTGCGGCCCACCGCCTCGGCGGCGGTCCAGCCCAGGATCCGCTCGGCCTCGCGGTTCCAGTGGGTGACCACCCCGTCGGCGTCGAACGCGCACAGGGCTGCGTCCATCCCGTCCAGCAGCGCTGCGAGCAGGTCGTCGGTGGGTTGACCACGTCCGGAAGCACTCACCTGGCACCCCCTGCAGGTGTTCGCGCGGTTCGCATGTGCGGCACGCCAGATCATTGAACTGGAACGTGACGCAGCCCACACCGCATTCCCCGAATCGCCCCGAAATAAATCACTTGAGGACCCCGGTGAGGAGTTCTAGTGTCTGCGGTACACGAGAAGGGAGGTGGTTCCGGAAATGTACGGATACCGGACGCGTGAGGTGGCTGCGGGCTAAGGGCCCGTCGTCAGCAACGCACCCAGTGCGGTGCCCGGCGGATACGCCCGGCGCCAATCCCAAGCAGTCACCCGACCCGCGGGCTCGCCGGTTCGTCCGGCCGGCTCCTCTCACTGCAGGAGAGGACCCGAGCCCGCGGGTCGTCTGCGTTCCTGCACCCCCACGGCGTTCCTGCACCCCACGGCGCTACGGCACCACGACGCCACGGTGCTGCTGCGCTAGGGGCAGAGGCGCTCGATCCGCCACTTCTCCCCGTCGAGGACGTAGTGCAGCCGGTCGTGGAGCCGGTTCTCGTGGCCCTGCCAGAACTCCACCTCCTGCGGGACGACCCGGATGCCGCCCCATTCCGGCGGGACCGGGACCTGCTCGCCCTCCGGATAGCGCTGCGCCAGCTCCGCGTAGCGGCGGTCGAGCTCGCCGCGCGAGGCGACCACGCTGGACTGCTCGCTCGCCCAGGCGCCCAGCTGCGAGCCGTGCGGGCGCGAGCGGAAGTACGCGGCCGTCTCGTCGCGGCCGATGCGCGAGGCGGTGCCCGTGACGATGACCTGGCGGGCGATGGGATGCCACGGGAAGAGCAGCGCGACCTGCGGGTTCGCGGCGATCTCGCGGCCCTTGCGCGAGGCGTAGTTGGTGAAGAAGACGAAGCCCCGCCCGTCGAACTGCTTCAGCAGCACCGTGCGGGAGCTGGGCCGGCCCTCGGGGGTCGCGGTCGAGACGACCATCGCGTTCGGCTCGAAGAGGTGCGAGTCGGCCGCCTGCTGGAACCACAGCGCGAACTGCTGCATGGGGTCCTCGTCGAGGCTGTCCTCGAAGACGATCTCCGAGCGGTACTGCTTGCGCATGGTGGCGGGATCAAGGTCCATGTCGGTCACGCGTGCCATCCTGCCGCAGGAGTGCTCGTGCGAGTGTGCCGTATGTCACGCTTCCGCCTGGCATCCCGAGCCGCCAAAATCTTGGGGCCGGTCGGAGGTCCCCGTACGGGGTGGCCGAAGGCCGTACCGGGCATCAACGGGGATGACCGCGCCGGACCGCGAGTCACGCCGGGAGCCGCGCGTGTTCGCACTATCTGAGGAGCCGCCTGATGTCCGACTTCGTTCCCGGGCTCGAAGGAGTCGTCGCGTTCGAAACGGAGATCGCCGAACCCGACAAGGAAGGCGGATCGCTCCGCTACCGCGGCGTCGACATCGAGGACCTGGTGGGGCACGTCTCCTTCGGGAACGTGTGGGGGCTGCTGGTCGACGGGGCGTTCAACCCCGGCCTGCCCCCCGCCGAGCCCTTCCCCATCCCCGTGCACTCCGGCGACATCCGCGTCGACGTGCAGTCCGCGCTGGCCATGCTCGCCCCGGTGTGGGGGCTGAAGCCGCTGCTCGACATCGACGAGCGGACCGCGCGGGACGACCTGGCGCGCGCCGCCGTCATGGCGCTGTCGTACGTCGCGCAGTCCGCGCGCGGGCAGGGCCTGCCGATGGTTCCGCAGCGGGAGATCGACAAGGCCGAGTCCGTCGTCGAGCGGTTCATGATCCGCTGGCGCGGCGAGCCGGACCCCAAGCACGTCAAGGCCGTGGACGCGTACTGGACCTCGGCGGCCGAACACGGCATGAACGCCTCCACCTTCACGGCCCGGGTCATCGCCTCGACCGGTGCGGACGTGGCCGCGGCACTGTCCGGCGCGGTGGGCGCCATGTCCGGGCCGCTGCACGGCGGCGCGCCGTCGCGCGTCCTCGGCATGATCGAGGAGATCGAGCGCACCGGGGACGCCGTGGCGTACGTGAAGAAGGCCCTGGACAAGGGCGAGCGGCTCATGGGCTTCGGGCACCGCGTGTACCGGGCCGAGGACCCGCGCGCCCGGGTGCTGCGGCGCACCGCCAAGGAACTGGACGCGCCGCGGTACGAGGTGGCCGCCGCGCTGGAGAAGGCCGCCCTGGAGGAGCTCCACGCCCGCCGTCCCGACCGCGTCCTCGCGACGAACGTCGAGTTCTGGGCGGCGATCATGCTGGACTTCGCCGAGGTCCCGGCCCACATGTTCACGTCTATGTTCACCTGTGCCCGGACCGCGGGCTGGTCGGCGCACATCCTGGAGCAGAAGCGGACGGGTCGGCTGGTCCGGCCGTCGGCCCGCTACATCGGTCCCGGCCGGCGCAACCCGCAGGAGATCGAGGGCTACGCGGACATCGCCGCCACGGCCTGACCGCCGCCCCGGTCCACCGGAGCCCCGGGGCCGGGCGCCCCGCGCCGCTGCCCGGCCCTGCCGGTCCGGCCGAGCCGGCCCGCCCGGGCCGCCCGGGCTGCCGCTGCGCGGAGCGATTCCCCACCCCGCCCCCAGCTACCGCTGGGAGGTGCCCCCAGAAACCGTGGCCTGCGGCCCCGGCCCCCGCTCCGCCTCAAACGCCGGCGAGGTTGGATGGTGCCGGCAGCGCTGGATAGGGCCGCCGGGGTGGAATTGCCGCGCAGCGGCAAAATCCAGCCTGCGCGGCGTTTGAGCGCACCGGGCGCGAAGCGCCCGGAACGGGGTCCGGGGCGGAGCCCCGGTTTCTGGGGGCACCTCCCAGCGGTAGCTGAGGGGAGAAGGGGCGGGGTGGGGAACGGCTCCGCGCAGCGGCAGCGGCAGCGGCAGCGGCAGGTCAGGACAGGGTCGTGTCCAGGAGGCGGGACCACTGGGCGACCACACGGGCCCGGCGGGCCGCGTCGTCCGTCAGGACATTGGCCAAGCCCAGCCCCCGGGCCATGTCCAGCAGGCCCTGGACCGTTTCACGGACGCCCGGGACGGACTCATCGGCACCGAGCAGCTCGACCGCGATCCGATGGGTCTCACGCCCCACCCTCGCTTCGAGTTCGGTGACCCGCGGCCGGAGTTGCGGCTCGTTGGAGGCCGCCACCCAAAGATGCAGGGCGGCACGGAACAGCGTGCCCGTGTACAGGTCCACCAGGGCCGAGACCACCGCGGAGCGGACCGGCGGGCCGTCGGTGAAGAGGCCCCGCAGGGCCGCCGAGCGCTCCTCCGCCACGTATTCGACGGCGGCCGTGAACAGGTCCTCCCGCGTGGGGAAGTGGTGCTGGGCCGCCCCGCGGGAGACCCCGGCCCGCTCGGCCACCACCGCCACCGTGGAGCCGCCCCACCCGTACTCGGCGAGGCACGCGACCGCGGCTTCGAGCAGCCGCTGCCGCGTCGCCCGGCTGCGGTCCTGCTTCGGCTGGGTCACGGCGCCCACGTCGGCCTCCGCCGCTCGAACCGGGCCGCGATGCCCTCGCGCGCCTCGGCGGAGCCGAAGACCCGCGCGGACAGCGCCGCCAGCTCCTCCCCGTCCCGCGCGAGTGCCTCCCGTACGGGCGCGGTGAGCAGCCGCTTCGTCTCGGCCAGGGCCGTGGGACCTGCGTCCCGCAGGCCGGCGAGGACGGGGGCGAGGGCGTCGTCAACGTCCTCAACGTGCTCGCCGTGCAGCGTGAGCAGCCCGATCCGGGCGGCCTCGGCGGCGCCGAACACCTCGGCGGTCAGGAGGTAGCGGGCGGCCGCCCGCGGTTCCAGCCGGGGCAGCAGCGGCGCGGAGATCACCGCCGGGACCACGCCGAGGTGGGTCTCGGTGAAGGCGTACGAGGACTGCGGCCCGCCGGCGGCGATGTCGCAGACGCCGAGCAGCCCGAGCCCGCCCGCCCGGACGTGCCCGGCGACCCGCGCCACGACGGGCTTCGCCAGCTCGGCGATCTCCCGCAGCAGGGCGAGGAAGTCGGCCGGGTCGCACGGCGACTTCAGGTCCGCGCCGGCGCAGAACGTGCCGCCGGTGTGGGTGAGGAGGACGGCCCGGACCGCCGGGTCCGCGCCCGCCGCGGCGAGGACCGCGCGCAGCTCTGCGACCAGCTCCGCGGAGAGTGCGTTGCGGTTGGCCGGGGAGTCGAGGGTGAGAGTGGTGACACCGCGGTCGTGCGCGGATCCGACGACGATCTTCGTCACTTCCGTTCCTCGGGAGGACTAGTAGGACTTGGGGAGGCCCAGTGTCTGGTGCGAGACGAAGTTCAGGATCATCTCGCGGCTGACGGGGGCGATCCTGGACACCCGGGAGGCGGTGACGAGGGAGGCCAGGCCGTACTCGCGGGTGAGGCCGTTGCCGCCCAGGGTGTGGACCGCCTGGTCCACCGCCTTCACGCAGGCCTCGGCGGCAGCGTACTTGGCCATGTTCGCGGCCTCTCCGGCGCCCGCGTCGTCGCCGGCGTCGTAGAGCCGGGCGGCCTTCTGCATCATCAGGCGGGCGAGCTCGAGGTCGATGTGGGCGGCCGCGAGGGGGTGGGCGATGGCCTGGTGGGCGCCGATCGGCTCCTTCCACACCTGGCGGGTGCGGGCGTAGTCGACGGCCTTGGCCAGGGCGTGGCGGCCCATGCCGATGGCGAAGGCGGCGGTCATGATGCGCTCGGGGTTGAGGCCGGCGAAGAGCTGGAGCAGGCCGGCGTCCTCGTCGCCGACGAGCGCGTCGGCGGGCAGCCGCACCTCGTCCAGGACGAGTTCGAACTGCTTCTCCGCCGCCTGGAGTTCCATGTCGATGGCCGAGCGGGTGAATCCGGGGGCATCGCGGTCCACGATGAACAGGCACGGCTTGAGCCGGCCGGTACGGGCGTCCTCGGTGCGGCCGACGATCAGGGTGGCGTCGGCGATGTCCACGCCGGAGATGAACACCTTGCGGCCGGTGAGGATCCAGTCGTCGCCGTCGCGGCGGGCGGTGGTGGTGATGCGGTGGGAGTTGGAGCCGGCGTCGGGTTCGGTGATGCCGAAGGCCATGGTGCGGCTGCCGTCGGCGAAGCCGGGGAGCCAGGCCTGCTTCTGGGCGTCGGTGCCGAAACGGGCGATGACCGTGCCGCAGATGGCGGGCGATACGACCATCATCAGCAGCGGGCAGCCCGCCGCGCCGAGCTCCTCCAGGACGATCGAGAGTTCGGCGATGCCGCCGCCCCCGCCGCCGTACTCCTCGGGCAGGTTGACCCCGAGGTAGCCGAGCTTGGCGGCGTCGGCCCACAGCTCGACGGGGTGGCGGCCTTCACGGGTGACGCGGGTGAGGTAGTCGCGCCCGTAGCGCTGCCCGAGGGCGGCGACGGCGGCGCGCAGGGCCTGGTGCTCCTCGGTTTCGAGGACGGCTGCGGTCTGGGGGGATGCGGGGCTCATGCGGGCGGTTCCTCCTGGACTACGGCGAGCAGGGCGCCGAACTCGACCTGGTGGCCGAGACCGGCGTGGAGCGCGGTGAGCGTGCCGGAGGCGGGCGAGACGATGCGGTGCTCCATCTTCATGGCCTCCAGCCAGAGCAGGGGCTGCCCGGCGGTGACCGGGTCACCGGGGGCGAGGCCCTCGGCGATCCGGACGACGGTGCCGGGCATGGGGGCGAGCAGGGAGCCGGGCAGGGTGCGGTCCTGCGGGTCCGTGAACCGCGGGACGGGGATGAGGGTGTGGGCGGCCGGGGCGGCGCTCGACGGCAGGGGCGCGGTGTCCACGTGGACCTCCGCGGCGGCGCCGCCCACGGCACCCGCACCCTGGCTGTTCGAATTTTGTTTCACGTGGAACACGCGGCGGACGCCGTCCACTTCGAGGTCGACGCGGTCCGGTGCGGTGGCCAGGACGCGGACGCCGGGGAAGTCCACGAGCTGCGGCGGGCCGCTGCGGGCGGGCAGGTAGCCGACCTCGTACTCGGCGCCGCCCGTGGTGTAGCGGCG
This sequence comes from Streptomyces sp. NPDC046876, assembly GCF_040645035.1. Classification (NCBI taxonomy): domain Bacteria; kingdom Bacillati; phylum Actinomycetota; class Actinomycetes; order Kitasatosporales; family Streptomycetaceae; genus Streptomyces; species Streptomyces sp. NPDC046876. Next base: position 10,266 of record NZ_JBEYXK010000138.1, read on the forward strand.
GGTCTGCGGCTGGGAGCGGACGTTGCGCCAGCCGCCGATACGGGCGGAGAGCGGGGCGTCCGGGCCGGGGGCCGGGGCCGCGGCGGCCAGGGCGGCGGCGGCCGCGGCCAGGGCAGCGGCCCGGTCGGCGTCCGGGGCGGGGGCGGTGAGGTCCGCGAGGTGGCGCTCGTAGAACCCGGTGTCGAGCCGTGCCGCGGTGAACTCCTCGTGCCCGAGGGTCCGTACGAGGAGCTCGCGGTTGGTGGTGACACCGTGGATCCGGGCCCCGGCCAGCGCGCGGGCCAGCACGCGGACGGCCTCGGCGCGGGTCGGGGCGTGGGCGATGACCTTGGCGAGCATCGGGTCGTAGTGGATGCCGACCCGGTCGCCGTCGGCGTATCCGGCGTCGACGCGGACGGTGGCGGCGGGATGGGGCGTGGCGCCGCCGCTGCCGCCGCCGTGGCCGGGCCCGCCGGGTGCGGCGTGCTGCGACGCCGGGACGTGGAGGATGGCCAGGGTGCCGGTCTGCGGGCGCCAGTCGCGAGCCGGGTCCTCGGCGTACAGACGGGCCTCGACGGCGTGCCCGTACGGCTGCGGCGGCTCCGGCGGCAGCGCGGCGCCCTCGGCGATGCGGATCTGCAGGGCGACGAGGTCGAGGCCGAAGACCGCCTCGGTGACGGGGTGTTCCACCTGGAGGCGGGTGTTCATCTCCAGGAAGCAGGGCCGGCCGTCGGCGGTGACGAGGAACTCGACGGTGCCCGCGCCCCGGTACGCGACGGCCCGGGCCGCGGCCGCCGCCGCCTCGTGGAGGGCGGCGCGCAGGGCGTCGGGCAGACCGGGCGCCGGCGCCTCCTCGACCACCTTCTGGTGGCGCCGCTGGAGGGAGCAGTCGCGGGTGCCGAGGGCCCAGACGGTGCCGTGGGCGTCCGCGAGGACCTGCACCTCGACGTGCCGGCCGCGCTCGACGTACGGCTCGGCGAAGACCTCGCCGTCGCCGAAGGCGGAGCGCGCCTCGGCCGAGGCGGCGTCCAGCTCGGCCTTCAGCCCGTCCAGGTCGCGGACCACGCGCATGCCGCGGCCCCCTCCGCCCGCGGCGGCCTTGAGCAGCAGCGGCAGATCGGCCGCGGTGGCGGTCGCCGGGTCGACGGGCTCCAGCAGAGGGACCCCGGCGGCGCGCATCAGCTCCTTGGCGCGGGTCTTGGAGGCCATGGCCTCGATGGCCTCGGGCGGCGGCCCGATCCAGACCAGGCCGGCGGCGAGGACGGCCCGGGCGAAGCCGGCGTTCTCGGAGAGGAACCCGTAGCCGGGGTGGACGGCGTCCGCGCCTGCGGCCAGCGCGGCCTCGATGACGAGGTCGCCGCGCAGGTAGGTGTCGGCGGGGGCCGCCCCCGGCAGGCGGACGGCCGTGTCGGCCTCGCGGACGTGCAGCGCGTCGGCGTCCGGGTCGGAGTGGACGGCGACGGTGGCCAGGCCGAGGGCGCGGGCGGTGCGGAAGACGCGGACGGCGATCTCGCCGCGGTTGGCGACGAGGAGCGAGGTCACGGGGCGGGTCGGGAGCGCCTGGGCGGGGCCGCTCGGGGCCAAGGCCGGGTTCGGGTCCCGGTTCGGGTCCGGGTTCAGGTCCGGGTTCAGGTCCGGGTTCGTGTCCGGGTTCGGGTTCTGCTTCGGATTCGGCTTCGTCTGGGTCATGGGCGGGCTCACATCCGGAAGACGCCGAAGCCGCCGCGGGCGCCCTCGACGGGGGCGTTGTGGACGGCCGAGAGGCACAGGCCGAGGACGGTGCGGGTGTCGCGGGGGTCGATGACCCCGTCGTCGTACAGCCGCCCGGACAGGAACATCGGGAGGGACTCGGACTCGATCTGCGCCTCGACGAACGCGCGCATGCCGGCGTCGGCTTCCTCGTCGTACGGCTGCCCCTTCGCGGCCGCGGACTGCCGGGCCACGATGGACAGCACCCCGGCCAGCTGCTGCGGCCCCATGACGGCGGATTTGGCGCTGGGCCAGGCGAAGAGGAAGCGGGGCTCGTACGCGCGGCCGCACATGCCGTAGTGGCCGGCCCCGTAGCTGGCGCCGATGAGGACGGACAGGTGCGGCACGCGGGAGTTGGAGACGGCGTTGATCATCATCGAGCCGTGTTTGACGATGCCGCCCTGCTCGTACTCCCGGCCCACCATGTAGCCGGTGGTGTTGTGGAGGAAGAGCAGCGGGATGTCGCGCTGGTTGGCGAGCTGGATGAACTGGGCGGCCTTCTGCGACTCAGCGCTGAACAGCACGCCCTGGGCGTTGGCCAGGATGCCGACGGGGTAGCCGTGGAGGGACGCCCAGCCGGTGACGAGGCTGGGGCCGTACAGGGGCTTGAACTCGTCGAAGTCGGAGCCGTCGACGATGCGGGCGATGACCTCGCGCGGGTCGAAGGGGGTCTTGAGGTCCTCGGGGACGATGCCGAGGAGCTCCTCCGGGTCGTGGACCGGCTCCTCGGCCCGGGGCGGGGCCGGGTGGGCGCGGCGGTGGTTCAGGCGGGCGACGATGCGGCGGGCCTGGCGGATCGCGTCGTGCTCGTCGAGGGCGTGGTGGTCGGCGAGGCCGGAGGTGCGGGCATGCATGTCGGCGCCGCCGAGGGACTCGTCGTCGCTCTCCTCGCCGGTGGCCATCTTCACGAGCGGCGGCCCGCCGAGGAACACCTTCGAGCGGCCCTTGATCATGACGGTGTGGTCGGACATCCCCGGGACGTACGCGCCTCCGGCGGTGGAGTTGCCGAAGACGACGGCGACGGTCGGGATCCCGGCGGCCGAGAGCCGGGTGAGGTCCCGGAAGATGGCGCCGCCCGGGATGAAGATCTCCTTCTGGGAGGGCAGGTCGGCGCCGCCGGACTCGACGAGGCTGACCACGGGCAGCCGGTTGTGCAGGGCGATCTCGTTGGCCCGCAGGGCCTTCTTCAGCGTCCAGGGATTGGAGGCGCCGCCGCGGACGGTCGGGTCGTTGGCCGTGACCACGCATTCGACGCCCTCGACGGTCCCGATGCCGGTGACCATGGACGCGCCGACCGGGTAGTCGCTGCCCCAGGCCGCGAGCGGGGACAGCTCCAGGAACGGGGTGTCCGGGTCGAGCAGCAGCTCGATGCGCTCGCGGGCGAGGAGCTTGCCGCGGGCGCGGTGGCGGGCGGTGTACTTCTCGCCGCCGCCGAGCAGGGCCTTGGCGTGCTCGGCGTCCAGGGCGGCGAGGCGTTCGAGGGCGGCGGTACGGGCCGCCGCGTACTCGGGGGCGCGGAAATCCACGGTGGTGCCGAGGCGGGTCATGGGGCGGTCCCCTCCGGGGCGGGCAGCAGGTGGGTCGGGATCTCGAGGTGGCGGGCGCGGAGCCATTCGCCGAGGGCCTTGGCCTGGGGGTCGAAGCGGTGGGCGGAGGCGACGCCGGCTCCGAGGATGCCGGTGACGGTGAAGTTCAGGGCGCGGAGGTTCGGCAGGGCGTGCCGGGTGACGGGGAGGGTGCGGGTCTCGGGCAGCAGCGCCCGGAACCGCTCGACGGTGAGGGTGCTGTCCAGCCACTCCCAGGCGGCCGCGCTGCCTACCCAGAGTCCGACGTTGGCGTCGCCGCCCTTGTCGCCGCTGCGTGCGCCGGCCACGAGGCCGAGCGGAGCCCGCCGGGTCGGCCCTGCGGGCTCCCGCTGCGCGGAGCCGTTCCCCTCCCCGCCCCTTCCCGCTGTGTCCGATAGCGGCTTCGCCGCGGGCGGTGTCTCCGCCCCCGGGCCCCCCTTTCCGGGCGCTTCGCGCCCGGTGCGCTCAAACGCCGCGCGGGCTGAATCAGCCCCGCCGGC
>NZ_JBEYXK010000139.1:0-14016 GCF_040645035.1 Streptomyces sp. NPDC046876
CGTCCGCGGGCGCGGGCAGGGACATCACGTCACCTCGTTGAGGCCGGGGCGTTCGCGTCGCTCCCGGGCCGGCTTCTGTGTCAGGTCACACCGTGGTGTGTCAGTTGTCGTACTCGTCCAGCGGCGGGCAGGAGCAGACCAGGTTCCGGTCGCCGAAGGCACCGTCGATACGGCGCACCGGCGGCCAGTACTTCTCCGCGGCCACGACGCCACCGGGGAAGACGGCCTCGTCGCGGGTGTACGGGTGGTTCCACTCGCCGCCCAGCGAGGCCGCGGTGTGCGGGGCGTTCGCCAGCGGGTTGTCGTCCGCCGGCCACTCGCCGCCCGCGACCCGCTCGATCTCCGCGCGGATGGCGATCATCGCGTCGCAGAACCGGTCGATCTCGACGAGGTCCTCGGACTCCGTCGGCTCGATCATCAGCGTGCCGGCCACCGGGAAGGACATGGTCGGGGCGTGGAAGCCGTAGTCGATCAGGCGCTTGGCGATGTCGTCCACGCTCACGCCCGTCGCCTTCGACAGCGGGCGCAGGTCGATGATGCACTCGTGCGCGACCAGGTTGCCCGGGCCGGTGTAGAGCACCGGGTAGTGCGGCTCCAGGCGCTTGGCGATGTAGTTGGCGCCGAGCACCGCGACCTGGGTCGCGCGCTTGAGTCCCTCGCCGCCCATGAGGCGCACGTACGACCAGGAGATCGGCAGGATGCCGGCCGAGCCCCACGGCGCGGCCGAGATCGGGCCGACGCCCGTCTCCGGGCCGGCGGTCGGCTGCAGCGGGTGGTTCGGCAGGTACGGGGCCAGGTGCGCCCGGACACCGACCGGGCCGACGCCCGGGCCGCCGCCGCCGTGCGGGATGCAGAAGGTCTTGTGCAGGTTCAGGTGCGAGACGTCGCCGCCGAAGTGACCCGGCTTGGCCAGGCCCACCAGGGCGTTGAGGTTCGCGCCGTCCACGTACACCTGGCCGCCGGCCTCGTGCACCTGGGCGCAGATGTCGGCGACGTGCTCCTCGAACACGCCGTGCGTCGACGGGTAGGTGATCATCAGCACGGCGAGCTCGTCGCGGTACTGCTCGATCTTGGCGCGCAGGTCGTCCGCGTCCACCTCGCCGTCGTCGGCGGTCTTGACGACGACGACCTTCATGCCGGCCATCACGGCGGAGGCCGCGTTCGTGCCGTGCGCGGAGGACGGGATCAGGCAGACGGTGCGCTGCTCGTCGCCGTTGGCCCGGTGGTAGGCGCGCACGGCCAGCAGGCCGGCGAGCTCACCCTGGGAGCCGGCGTTCGGCTGGATGGAGACCTTGTCGTAGCCGGTGACCTCGCAGAGACGTTCCTCCAGCTCGGAGATGAGCGTGAGGTACCCCTCGGCCTGCTCGACCGGGGCAAACGGGTGCAGCTGGCCGAACTCGGGCCAGGTCACCGGCTCCATCTCGGTGGTCGCGTTGAGCTTCATGGTGCAGGAGCCCAGCGGGATCATGCCGCGGTCCAGCGCGTAGTCCTTGTCGGCGAGCTTGCGCAGGTAGCGCAGCATCGCGGTCTCGGAGCGGTGCTGGTGGAAGACCGGGTGGGCCAGGTACGCGTCCGAGCGCAGCAGGGCCTCGGGCAGCGCGTCGGCGGTGGTCTCGTCGAGCGCCTCGATGTCCGCGGTGACACCGAAGGCGGCCCAGACGGCCTCGACGTGGGCGCGCAGGGTCGTCTCGTCGACGGAGAGCGAGACGTGGTCGGCGTCGACCTGGAACAGGTTGACCCCGGCCTCGCGGGCGGCGGCCACGACCTCGGCGGCCTTGCCGGGCACCTTGGCGGTCAGGGTGTCGAAGTACGAGCCGTGCACGAGCTCGACCCCGCCGGCCGTCAGACCGGCCGCGAGCAGCGCCGCGTAGCGGTGCGTGCGGCGGGCGATCGAGCGCAGGCCGTCCGGGCCGTGGTAGACGGCGTACATGCCGGCCATGACGGCGAGCAGCACCTGCGCGGTACAGATGTTGCTGGTGGCCTTCTCGCGACGGATGTGCTGCTCGCGCGTCTGCAGCGCGAGACGGTACGCCTTGTTGCCGTCCGCGTCGACGGAGACGCCGACGAGGCGGCCGGGCAGCGAGCGGGCGTGCTTGTCCTGGACGGCCATGTACCCGGCGTGCGGACCGCCGAAGCCCATCGGGACGCCGAAGCGCTGCGTGGTGCCGACGGCGATGTCGGCGCCGAGGGAGCCCGGGGAGGCGAGCAGGGTCAGGGCGAGCAGGTCGGCGGCGACGGCGACGATCGCGCCGAGCCCGTGCGCCTGGTCGATGACCGGCTTGATGTCCCGGACGGCACCGGAGGCGCCGGGGTACTGGATCAGGACGCCGTAGACACCGCGCTCGGCGATCTCGGCGGGGATGCCCGCGGACAGGTCGGCGACGACGACCTCGATGCCGATCGGCTCGGCGCGGGTCTCGATCACGGCGATCGTCTGCGGCAGGGCGTCGGCGTCCACGAGGAAGACGTTGCCCTTGGCCTTGCCCACGCGGCGGGCCAGGGTCATGGCCTCGGCGGCCGCGGTGCCCTCGTCGAGCAGGGAGGCGCCGGAGGTCGGCAGGCCCGTCAGGTCCGCGACGACGGTCTGGAAGTTGAGCAGCGCCTCGAGGCGGCCCTGCGAGATCTCGGGCTGGTACGGCGTGTACGCGGTGTACCAGGCCGGGTTCTCCATGACGTTGCGCAGGATCACCGGCGGGGTGAAGGTCCCGTAGTAGCCGAGACCGATCATCGGGGTGAGGACCTGGTTGCGGCCGGCGAGACGGCGCAGCTCGGCCAGCACCTCGGCCTCGGTCCGCGCCTCGGGCAGGTTCAGTGCCTCGGCGCTCTTGATCACATCCGGCACCGCGGCGGCGGTCAGTTCGTCCAGCGAGCCGTAGCCCACGTGGGCGAGCATCTTCGCCTGCGCCTCGGCGTCCGGGCCGATGTGGCGCTGCTCGAAGGGAATGCCTCGCTCCAGCTGGGAGAGCGGAATGCGGTTGGCGGTCATGTACGGAGGCCTCCTGGGTCGTACGACCTGCGAGGGGCACCACGGCGCGGGCGCCCGGACGGCCTCCCCCTCTGTCATCTCAACCTGAGAGCTTCACCGGGTCCTGCGGGGGTCACCCGAAGGATCCGGCTTTCACCGTCGGTGAGGAGCGGAACCGGTACTGCGCGCCCGGTACCCGCACCTGCTTTCCAGAGTGGCCTCGTCCGTGCGGTACGTATGCCTGAGAGATTCCGGGGAGGAGTTGCTCCTTCGGCGCCTCCGTCGAACTGGGTGGAGGACTCTCCCGCACAGGGTCAGCAGCCGACACCCAGCCTACCAGCGAGGTTCCTGGACCTCCCTCGAGTGGCCCCCTCCCCGGATATGCCCTTTTGTAGTCATTACCGGGGAGCTGCGACCACGTGGAGGGACCGTGCAGACCGACATCGATCCGCGCAGCCTGATCGGCCGCAAGGCGTTCGACCGCAACGGCACCAAGATCGGGACCGTCGACGAGGTCTACCTCGACGACGCCACGGGCGTGCCGGAATGGGCCGCCGTCCGGACCGGCCTGTTCAGCCGGGACGCCTTCGTTCCCCTGGAACCGAGCGAGGTGGTCGGCGACACCCTGCGGGTCCCGTTCGAGCGCTCCCTGATCAGGGACGCCCCCGACTTCGGTGTGGGCCGCCACCTCTCCCCCGAGCAGGAGCTGCAGCTCTACCACCACTACGGACTGGACGTCTCCCTCCCCTCCGACTTCCACAGTGATTTCGGCCACGTGGCGAAGAGCGAGCGCGAGGAGGACTAGGGCCCCGCCGGAGCCGGGGCCGGAGCCGAAGCCGGTGCCCCGACCAGCGGCAGCGGATCGGACGGCTCCAGCTCGGGGTCGTCCACCAGGAAGGTGCGGACCCGGCCCGGCTCCGATCCGGGCTGCTCGAACCGCACGGTCACCCGCCCGACCCCGCTGCCCTGCACCCATCCCGGCCCGTACACCGTGTGCCGTACGTCGCTGCCGGCCGCCCAGTGCCGCTCACGGGCCGGCTCCGGGGCCCCGGACGCCCCGGGCACCCCAGGGGCCTCCTCCGCCTCCTGAGCCCCTGTGGACCCGGCAGGCTCCCCTTCCGCGGCCGGTTCCCCGGCGGCCAGGGACTGGGCGAACAGGTCCTCCTGCGTGTAGTCCGCCAGGCCGGTCACGCCGACGCCCAGCAGCCGCACCCCGCCGGTGGTGTCCACGGCCTCCAGCAGCCGCCCCGCGGCCTCCCGCACCACCGCCGGGTCGTCGGTCGGGCCGCGCAGCGTCTCGGAGCGGGTCAGCGTGGAGAAGTCGTAGCGCCGGACCTTCAGCACGATCGTCCGCCCGGAGTGCCCGGAGGCCCGCAGCCGCTGCACGCACCGGTCGGCGAGCCGCTGCACCTCGCCCCGGATCCGCACCCGGTCGTGCAGGTCCACGTCGAAGGTGTCCTCCACCGACACCGATTTCGCGTCCCGCTCGGCGACCACCGGCCGGTCGTCGAGCCCCAGGGCCATCCGGTACAGCCCGACCCCGTGAGCCCGCCCGACCATCCGGACCAGCTCGTCCTCGCCGGCCTCGGCCAGCTCCCCGACCGTCGTGATCCCGGCACGCCGCAGGTGCTCCCCGGTGGCCGGCCCCACCCCCGGAAGCGTCCGCACCGACATCGGGGCGAGGAGCTCCCGCTCGGTGCCCGGCTCGATCAGCAGCAGCCCGTTCGGCTTGGCCTCCTCGGACGCCACCTTGGCCAGCATCTTCGACCCCGCCAGCCCCACCGAGCCGCTCAGGCCGGTCGCCGCGAGGATGTCCGCCCGCAGCCGCTGCCCGGTGGCCAGCGCCGATTCGGCGTCCCGGGCCACCCCGCCGGCTTCGAGGTCCACGAAGGCCTCGTCCAGGCTGAGCGGCTCCACCAGCGGGGACAGCTCCCGCAGCATGCCCATGACCACGTCGCTGACCGCCCGGTACAGGGTGAAGCGGGGGAACAGGTAGGCGCCGTTCGGGCACATCCGCCTGGCCTGGGCCATCGGCATCGCCGAGTGCACCCCGAAGCGCCGGGCCTCGTACGAGGCGGTGGCGACGACCCCGCGCGGCCCGAGCCCGCCGACGATCACGGCCTTTCCGCGCAGGCTCGGCTTCGACGCCTGCTCCACGGAGGCGTAGAAGGCGTCCATGTCCAGGTGGAGGATGGTCGGCGCGGCTCTCACGGCCCCGATGCTGCCTTACGCCACTGACAATGCGGTGGCCCGGTACGGGTGGCCGGCTCCCCGGGAGGTCAGCCGGCCCGGTTGCGGCGCGCCGCCAGCTCGTCCGCGGGGTTGTGCCCGACCACCGTCTCACCGGTGTCGACCCGTTCCCCGTGCAGCTGCGACAGCGCGTTCTCGACGTCCTGCCAGACCACGCCGACCGCGATGCCGAAGATGCCCTGGCCGCCCTGGAGCAGGCTGACGACCTGGTCCGGCGAGGTGCACTCGTACACGGTCGCGCCGTCGCTCATCAGCGTCATGCGCTCCAGGTCCGAGAACCCGCGCTCCCGCAGGTGCTGGACCGCGGTGCGGATGTTCTGCAGCGCCACGCCGGTGTCCAGGAAACGCTTGACGATCTTGAGGACGACGACGTCGCGGAAGCTGTACAGGCGCTGGGTGCCGGAGCCGTACGCGGGTCGGACCGTGGGCTCCACCAGCCCCGTCCGCGCCCAGTAGTCGAGCTGCCGGTACGTGATGCCGGCCGCGGCACACGCCGTCGGCCCGCGGTAGCCCACCTGCTCGCCGGCCGGGGATCCGACCGCCGACGCGGCCGGCGCGGTCTCCGGCTGACGGCGCGCGGAGCCCGCCGCACTTCCGTGGAGCGGGTACGGCCCAGCGTCACTCCGTGCGGGGATGCCCCCGGTCGTACCGTCGCCCGTGACTCTCACGCCGACCCTCCGTCCTTGACCTGCCCCCTCGAAGGTAGGCAGTCACCCGGGGTGCGTCAACGATCGCCACACTCGGCACGCCGAGTGATAATCACCCTGAGAGTGGTTTCCCGTGCCTCTTGACGGGGCAAGGCTAACCGAATGGGCCGACAGTCCCCGCGGCTTTCCGGAACCGGCCGCTCACTGCGGCCCGGTGCCGAAGTCCTCGGGGGAAATCTGGTCGAGGAACTCGCGGAACTTCTCCACCTCGTCCTCCTGCTCGTCCGGAATGGCGATTCCGGCGTCGTCCAGCACGCCGTCGCTGCCGTAGATCGGCGTCCCCGTACGCAGGGCCAGCGCTATGGCGTCGGACGGCCGAGCACTCACCTCGACCCCGCTCGCGAAGACCAGCTCCGCATAGAAGACACCCTCCCGCAGATCCGTGATCCGGACCTCGGTGAGCTCCTCACCGATCGCTTCCAGCACGTCCTTGAACAGGTCGTGGGTCAGCGGACGGGCAGGGGCCATGCCCTGCTGCGCGAAGGCAATGGCGGTCGCCTCCCCGGGTCCGATCCAAATGGGGAGGTACCGGTCGCCTCCCACTTCACGCAGGAGCACGATCGGCTGGTTCGAGGGCATTTCCACCCGGACACCCACAACGTCGAGCTCGTTCACACAGCAACCCTAGGACCTGCCCGGCAGGTTTGGGTAGTCGGGCTCCCCCTGCTCAGTGCAGGCGGACCCCCAGAGCCGCCTGTACGAGGGCCTCGTGGAGCCGTACGGACAGCCCGGCGAGCTCCTTCACGGTGGCTTCGGCATGGGCCCGGGTCTGCGGGTTGCGGTGCCGGCGCAGCGGTGCCACGACCTGCTCCACCAGACCCGCCTCCCGGTCCGCGGCGGCCTTCACCGCGCGCAGGTGCCGCGGCTCCAGCCCGTACCGGCCCAGGTCCGCCACCAGCCGGGCCACCGTCAGCGCATCCGCGTCGAAGCCGCCGCCCGGAGCCTCGGCAAGCAGCCCGTACGACTCCCACTCGGCCAGCTGGGCCTCGTCCACCTCGGCCGCGGCGATCAGCTCCGCCCGGCCCACCCGGGTCGTGGAGGGCCCCTCCCGGCCCGCCCCGCCCTGGGCGGGGCCGTCGGCCCCTCCGTCCCCGTGCGCCGTGGGCGCCGGGATCCGGACCTGCTCCCCCCGGTCCAGCGCCTCCAGCTGCTCCCGGATGACCTTCAGGGGCAGGTAGTGGTCACGCTGGAGCCGCAGGATGCGGGCCAGCCGCTCCACGTCCTCCGTGCTGAACTTGCGATATCCCGAAGGTGTGCGTCGGGGCTCGACGAGCCCCTCGGCCTCCAGGAAACGAATCTTCGAGATCGTGACTTCGGGGAACTCGTCGCGCAGCATCGTGAGCACCGTGCCGATGCTCACCAGCTGCCCGGCCGAGCCGGCGGTGCCGTTTCCGGCACCGCCCGTGGGAGTGCGCAGCATGGGACCTTCCCTGGGGTTCCCCCGGACGGTGTCCGGGGGACGGGTCAGACGCCCCGCAGGCTCGCGTAGAAGACCAGCCGGTACTTGCCGATCTGGACCTCGTCGCCGTTGTGCAGCGGCACCGAGTCGATCGGCTCGCGGTTGACGTACGTGCCGTTGAGGCTGCCGACGTCGGCGACGGTGAAGCCGCCGTCCTGGCTCCTGCGGAACTCGACATGCCGCCGGGAGACGGTGACGTCGTCCAGGAAGATGTCGCTCTGCGGGTGCCGGCCCGCCGTGGTCAGCTCACCGTCCAGCAGGAAGCGGCTGCCCGAGTTGGGGCCGCGCCGCACGATCAGCAGGGCGGAACCCGGGGGCAGCGCCTCCACCGCGGCCTGGGCCTCGGGGGACAGCGAGGACGACACGTGTTGCCCCGACACCTCGGCCTCGTAGGCCTCGAGGCCCGAGATCGAGATGGTGGACGTGGTCTCCGAGGCACGCTCCGGCGTCAGGCCCGCCCGCAGCGGCGCCCCGCAGTTGGAGCAGAACCGGCTGGCCGCATCGCTGCGGTGCCCACACCTGCTGCAAACCTGCTCGGCCGACATGGACGGCTCCTCGCGCCGCGGCTGCCCCGCGGAGGCATGGGTGGCATACGGGTCGGGAGCAAACCCTCCACCCGTACTCGAGGTTGATGGGTCACCGAAACCTATGCGGCCGGAACCAGCAGGGTCAACAGCCGACGCGCCCTGCGCACCCGAAACATCACCCGCACCCGCGACCTCGTCCCGGAAGAGCGGCCGATCCCCCTGGCCCTGCGCCTCTCCCTGACCCGCACGGTGCGACGGCGCACCGCTTTCCTCGCGGTTCTTCTTTCCGAACAACTTCTCAAACAACTTCACGGGCGATTCCCCTTGAACGAAACAGACCCGCCCGTGGGGCAGGACGAACTCCGAATGCACACACCTGCCGACCCGGACATCTTCACAACGTCCGAAACCACCAGACAGTTTCCACCACGCACCACTACTTCGGTGCGCCGACCCCCCGCAGGCACCAACCCGCGTGAGCCCGTCCGCTCTCCGTCCCGCATCACTGCGATGACGACCGAGAGTAGTCAGGCTGCTTCGCAGCCCGCAAGGCATCCACAACGATCTTCGCCGACCGTGTGACGGCGACGGTGGCCTGTTCCTTCTCCAGGGTCTGCACGACACCGCCCGGGATGTTGAGCGCGGGCTCCAGATCCTGCGGCTTGCCGATCACCTTGAACTCGTAAGGCTGCGTGATCTTCTTACCATCGATACCGATCCCGCCGCCTTCGTCCGAGAAGTACGAGCCCGCCACCATCCGCACCCCGTTGACCTGGATCGCCTCCGCCCCGGCCGCCCGCAGCTCCTGGAGGGTGTCCAGCAGCTGGTCGGACTGCACCTGGCCCCGGGGATCGGTGATCCGCAGCGTGATGCCCGGCCCCTGGGCTGCCACCGTACCGGCCAGGATCCCGAGTTGACGCTCCTTCTCCACCGTCTGCTTGCGCGCCTCCTCGGCCTGGTTCGAGCTGCTCTCCAGCTCCCGGCGCTGCGCCTCAAGCTGCTGCTTCTCGTCCTCCAGGCGCTTGGTCCGCCCGTCCAGCTCGTCGAGGATGCGCACGAGGTCCTCCTGACGGGCCCCGCGCAGCGCACTGGAGTCGCTGTTCGACCGCACCTGGATGGCAAGACCCAGCCCCAGGACGAACAGCAGCAGCGCGACGATCAGTTGGGCCCGGCTCACCCGCGGCGGCCACAGACCCGCCGCGAGCCGCTGCCGGCCGGTCTGCCCGGGCTGCGGCGCGGCCTGCGTCGCAGGCTCTGCTTCAGGCCCGTCCGGCCCCGCCCCGGACGGCGGCTCGGACTGCGCCCGCGGCTCCTCGCCGGGAGGCGTCGCCGCGCCCCGGCCCTCGTCGGGCTGCTGCGCCCGCTCGTCCCGCGGCGGCTGCTCCGGGACCTTCGGCTCCTCGGCCGGGGTGTCGTTCGTACTCATCGGTGCCTCACGCCCGGAACACGTGCCGTCGGATGGCCGCGGCATTGGAGAAGATGCGGATGCCCAGGACGACCACGACACCCGTGGACAGCTGCGAGCCCACGCCCAGCTTGTCGCCGAGGAACACGATCAGCGCGGCGACGACCACGTTCGACAGGAACGACACCACGAACACCTTGTCGACGAAGATGCCGTCCAGCATCGCGCGCAGACCGCCGAACACCGCGTCCAGCGCCGCCACCACGGCGATCGGCAGATAAGGCTCCACCACGGCCGGCACTTCGGGCCGGACCAGAAGTCCGACCACCACTCCGGCCACGAGGCCCAGTACCGCGATCACGATGCACCCTTCTTCGGCTCTTCTGCTGTAGCTGTACGCACGGTCAGGCTGGAGGCGGCCGGCAGCCGCACCTCGTCGGCCGGGGAGAGGGTGTACCGGATCCCGTAGCTCGCCTGCAGCACGTGCAGGTACTGGCCGTCCACGGAGTCCTGGAACGCGGTCGGCAGCCGCTTCCTGTCCCCCACCGCCAGCACCTCGTACGGCGGTACCAGCGGCCTGTTGTCGACCAGTATCGCGTCCCCCGCGGCCCTGATCGCCGACAGCGCCGTCAGCCGCTGCCCGTTGATGGAGATCGCCTCGGCGCCCGCCTGCCACAGCCCGTTGACGATCCTCTGCATGTCCCGGTCCCGCAGCCGGCCGGTGTCGGAGAAGCCGGTGTTCTCCCGCGGCTTGCCGCCCCCGGCCGAGGAGGAGCCCTTGGCGTCGTCCACCACCAGCTTCAGCCCCGGACCGCGGGCCTCCGTGGCCCCCGACAGCAGCGCCACCAGCTGCCCCTGGTCCCCGCCCTGCTGCTTCAGCGCCGCCCGCTGTCGGCCCGCCACGTCCGCCCGCAGCCGTTCGATGTCCTGCTCCAGGCCGTCCGCGTGTCCGTCGGCCCGCTGCACCCGGTCGATCAGCTCCTGGCGCTCCTTGGCCAGCACCGGCGCGGCCACCCGCGCCTGCGCCGCCCCGAGCGTGACGACCATCGCGGCGAGCACGAGCCCGGCGGCCAGCGCCAGCTTGGCCTTGAGGGTCCGCGGCAGTCCCGCCGTGCCCTCCGCCTCGCGCCGGGCCGACGCCTCCGCATAGCCCTCGTCGAGACTGTGGTCCATCACGTGCGTCAGCAGCGACATGGACGCGTCCGGGCGCGCGAACGGCGCCGGCGCCGAACTCCGGTTGTGGGGCGGCTGCGACATGCCGTCATCGTCGCACGTCGGCACCGCCCGCACCGAATGCGCCCGATCGGTGGACCGGGGCACCACGCTCCGCACCCGGTCCACCGGCCCCACCGGTCACCTTCCGGCGCCGTCCACCACCCCCGCCCACTCCTCCAGCAGGGCCTGCGCGGACGCGTCGTCGGGGCCCTCGGCCCACAGGTGCGTCACGGCCTCGGCCGGGTCCGGCAGCACCAGCGCCCACCGCCCGTCCGCCTCGACCACCCGCACCCCGTCGGTCGTGTCCACCTGCCGGTCGCCGGCCGCCTCCACGACCCGCCGCATCACGAGCCCCTTCACCGCCCACGGGGTCGGCACATCGCGCTTGAGCACATGGGCGCGTGGTATCCGCGCATCGATCTGGCTCAACGTGAGCTGCGTCCGCGCCACCAGCCCGATCAGCTGCACGAACGCCGCCGACCCGTCGAAGACGCTGCCGAACTCCGGAACGATGTAGCCGCCCCGGCCGTCACCACCGAAGATCGTGTTCTCGGCCCGGCCCACCCGCGTCAGATCGTCGGGCGAGGTCGTCGTCCACTCCACCTGCGTCCCGTGGTACGCCGCCACCTGCTCGGCGATCCGGGTCGTGGTCACCGGCAGCGCCACCTTGCCACTGCGCTTCTCCGCGGCCACCAGATCGAGCAGCACCAGCAGCGCCCGGTCGTCCTCGATGATCCGCCCGCGCTCGTCCACCAGCGAGATCCGCTCGCCGACCGGGTCGAACCGGACCCCGAACGCTGCCCGCGCCGAGGCGACGATCTCCCCGAGCCGCACCAGCCCGGCCCGCCGCGACTCGGCGGTCTCCGTCGGCCGGGACTCGTCGAGCCCGGGATTGATCGTCAGCGCGTCCACCCCGAGCCGGCCCAGCAGGCTCGGCAGGACCAGACCCGCACTGCCGTTCGAGGCGTCGACGACCACCTTCAGCCCGGAGTCCGCGATTCCGGTGGTGTCCACCCGCCGCAGCAGCGAGCCGGTGTACGAGTCGAAGATGCTCGACGGGAACTGCAGGTCCCCGATCTCCCCTGGGAACGCCCGCCGGTACTCCTGGCGCGCGAACACCCGGTCCAGCTTGCGCTGCTGCGCCTGCGAGAGGTCGGCCCCGCGCTCGTCCAGGAACATGATGTCCACGGAGTCCGGCACGCCGGGCGAGGTCCGCAGCATGATCCCGCCCGCACTGCCCCGCGCGGTCTGCTGCCGGGCGACGGGCAACGGCACGTTCTCCAGATCCCGTACGTCGATGGCGCTGGCCTGGAGCGCCGAGATCACGGCCCGCTTCAGCGCACGGGCGCCGCGGGAGTGGTCGCGGGCGGTGGTGACGATGGCGCCCTTCTTCAGCATGGTCGCGTAGGCGCCCGCGAGCCGGACGACCAGCTCGGGGGTGATCTCCACGTTCAGGATGCCGGTGACGCCGCGCGCGCCGAACAGGTGCGCCTGGCCGCGGGACTCCCAGATGACCGAGGTGTTGACGAAGGCGCCGGCCTCGATCGTCTTGAAGGGGTAGACCCGCACGTTCCCCTGGACGATCGATTCCTCACCGACGAGGCACTCGTCACCGATGACGGCCCCGTCCTCGATGCGGGCGGCGCGCATGATGTCGGTGTTCTTGCCGATGACGCAGCCGCGCAGATTGCTGTGGGGTCCGATGTAGACGTTGTCGTGGACGACGGCCTTGTGCAGGAAGGCCCCGCTCTTGACGACGACGTTCGATCCGACGACGGTGTGCTCGCGGATTTCGACGCCCGCCTCGACCTTGGCGTAGTCCCCGATGTACAGCGGCCCGCGCAGCACCGCGTCGGGGCTCACCTCGGCGCCTTCGGCGATCCACACCCCCGGCGAGATCTCGAAGCCGTCCATCTCGATCTGGACCTTGCCCTCGAGCACGTCGGCCTGCGCCTTGACGTAGCTCTCGTGCGTGCCGACGTCCTCCCAGTAGCCCTCGGCGACGTAGCCGAAGATGGGCCGGCCTTCCTTCATCAACTGGGGGAAGACATCACCGGACCAGTCGACCGGAACATCCGGGTCCACGTAATTGAAGACCTCGGGCTCCATGACGTAGATGCCGGTGTTGACGGTGTCCGAGAAGACCTGGCCCCAGGTCGGTTTCTCGAGGAAGCGCTCGACCTTGCCCTCCTCGTCCACGATGGTGATGCCGAATTCCAGGGGGTTCGGCACCCGGGTCAGGCACACCGTGACGAGTGCGCCCTTCTGCTTGTGGAAGCGGATGAGATCGGTGAGGTCGAAGTCGGTGAGGGCATCGCCGGAAATGACGAGGAATGCATCGTCCTTCAAGGCCTCCTCGGCGTTCTTCACGCTGCCGGCTGTGCCGAGTGGCTTCTCCTCGTTGGCATAGGTGAGCTCCATTCCGAGCTCTTCGCCGTCACCGAAGTAGTTCTTGACGAGTGACGCCAGGAACTGGACGGTGACCACGGTTTCGTTGAGCCCATGCCGCTTGAGCAGCCTGAGCACGTGCTCCATGATCGGCCGGTTGGCCACCGGCAGGAGCGGCTTGGGCATGCTCGAGGTCATGGGGCGAAGGCGGGTGCCTTCGCCTCCGGCCATCACGACGGCCTTCATGTCGGAAGAGTCCTCCTTGGGAGACGACGTTCCGGCCGATCTCACCCGTCTCGGGCGGTGACTCCGCAACGCATCCGCGTCAGACCCTTGCCGAGCGAGTTCAATCGACCGCGGCGTCCGCCTTCACGAGTCGGCGGACCTGCACCACGTAAAGGATTCCTGCCCACCAGTAGAGCGTTGTACCCCAACCCGCGAACGCCCATCCGAAAACTGACCCCATCCAGGCCAACCAACCCGTTCCGTCACTGAGCAGCAGCAGGGGGAAGGCGTACATCAGGTTGAAGGTTGCGGCCTTGCCGAGGAAGTTGACCTGCGGGGGCGGATAGCCGTGCCGGCGCAGGATCCAGACCATCACCAGCAGCATCAGCTCGCGTGCGAGCAGGGCTCCGGTGAGCCACAGGGGCAGAATGTCGCGATAGGTCAGGCCGAAGAGCGTGGAGAGGATGTAGAGCCGGTCAGCGGCAGGATCCAGCAGCCGGCCGAGGCTGCTGATCTGATTCCACTTCCGCGCCAGCTTCCCGTCGAGGTAGTCGCTGACGCCGCTGAGCATGAGGACGGCGAGCGCCCAGCCGTCGTGCTCCGTCAGAATCAGCCAGAGGAACACGGGCACGCCGACGAGCCGAGCCATGCTCAGGATGTTCGGAATGGTGAAAATTCGGTCCGTCTGAACCCGAGTCTCCTGGACCTCCACCCGGGGGCCTCCACTTTGAACGTACGAACGATGCCACCTGACCCTACAGGAACCGGCACCCTGCCCCGAACGCAGAAAAGCCCCGCACCAGAGCTGGTGCGGGGCTTTCCCACAATGATTGTTCGGCGGCGTCCTACTCTCCCACAGGGTCCCCCCTGCAGTA
>NZ_JBEYXK010000140.1:0-13858 GCF_040645035.1 Streptomyces sp. NPDC046876
GCGGGGGGCCGGGGGGGGGCGCGCCCCCGGGGCGGGGCGCCGGCGGGGGGCGGGGCGGCGCGCCGCCCGCCCCCCGCCGGGGGCGGGGCTGGGAGGGGTTCGGTGGGGGGTGGAGTCCGGGCGTTGTGCGCCCGGGGTGGTTACACGGCGCGTGGGCTGGGTTCGTGGATCAGGAGGGTTGCCGGCCATGCCGACAGGAGGTCCGTCAGGCGGGCCTCGCCCTCGTAGTGGGTCGGCGTTTCGGTGGGGAAGAGCGGGGTCCAGCGGCCGGGGGGGAGGGGGAGGGTGGTTTCGCGCCAGCCGCCTGCCCGGGTCAGGCGCAGCGAGAGGCGGGTGGCCGCCGCCACCAGGCCGCCCGGGCGGGCGAACGCCAGGCAGTGGGCGGCCGCGGGGCCCCGGGCCGCCAGGGCCGTGTAGCCGCGGAACAGGTGCGGCCGGTCCCGGCGCAGCCGCAGCAGGGCCGCCGTCAGGGCGAGCTTCTCCTGCGCCAGCCCCGAGGGGGCCGCCCCCGCGTCCAGCCGGGCCAGGTCCCCCTGCGGGAAGCGGGCCGGGCGGCGGTTGTCCGGGTCCACCAGGGCCCGGTACTCGGTCTCCGCGCCCTGGTACACCTCCGGGACCCCCGGCATGGCCAGGTGCAGCAGCGCCATCCCCAGGACGTTGGCCCGGGCCGCCTGCGCCACCTCGGCCGGCAGCTCCCCCGAGGGCGGGACGTATCCCGCGACCGCGGCCTCGTACTCCGCGTCCTGCTCCGTCCAGCTGGTCCGCAGCCCCGCCTCCCGGACCGCCTTGAGCAGGGCCTGCCCGATGCGCTCGCCCCGGTCCGGTACGTCCCCGAGCCCGAACGCCGTCTGCCGGGCCACCCAGGCGAGCTGCGGGTCCGGTCCCGCTGCCCCCGCGCTCCCGTCCATCAGCCCCGGCGCCTGCGACAGCGCCGCGATGCGGGCCCGGACGTCCGCGCTGCGCTTCGTGTCGTGCGTGGTGAGGACCGTGCCCGTGGCCGGCCAGTCGCGTTCGAGGGCCGCGCAGTACGCGTGGAAGGCGTCCGGTGCCACCGCCGGATGCCCGGGGTCCCCGCCCACCTCCGTGGCCGACAGCAGCGGCGCGTACCGGTAGAAGGCCCTGTCCTCCAGCGCCTTCGCGCGCAGCGCCGCCGAGGTCTGCGCGAAGCGCGCCGCGAAGGCCGGATCCCTGCGCACCAGGTCCCGTACGCCCGCCACCGCCTCCGCACCGGCCCGCCGGGCCGCCTCCGCCACGGCCTGCGGGTCCGGCCCGCCGTCGCCGGGGTACGGCCGGTACACCGGATAGGCGATCAGCAGCTCCCGCACTGCCGGGGCGAGCCGCGGGCCGGCCGCCCGCTCCAGCCGGCCCAGCTCGGCGGCCAGATCGCCGGTCAGCACCTCCTCGGCGCAGGCCCGCGCCGTGCGCCGCCAGTTGTCCGGCAGACCCGTGGACTCCCGGTAGCGGCGGGCCAGCTCGGCGGCGCCCGCCGGGTCGGTGAACACCCCGTCCACCTGCCGCAGCGCGTCGTACCCGGTGGTACCCGCCACCGGCCAGCCCGCCGGCAGCCGCTCCTGCCGGGCCAGGATCTTCTCCACCACGACCCAGCAGCCGTCCCCCACGGCCGCCCGCAGCCGCCGCAGGTACCCCTCGGGGTCCGCGAGCCCGTCGACGTGGTCGATCCGCAGCCCGGCGGCCACCCCGTCCCGCACCAGCTCCAGCACCTTCGCGTGCGTGGCCGCGAACACCTCCGGGTCCTCCACCCGGACCCCGATCAACTGTGCGATCGTGAAGAAGCGCCGGTAGTTGAGCTCGGTGCGGGCCTGGCGCCACCAGGCCGGGCGGTACCACTGCGCGGCCAGCAGATCCGGCAGCGCCAGCCCCGCCGTGCCCGCGCGCACCGGGAACTCCCACCCGTCGAGGTGCAGGACGTCCCCGTCGACCCTGCACGCCGCCGGGTCCGGCGGCTCGGCGAGCACGGGCAGCAGCAGCCGGCCGTCGCCCGCCTCCCAGTCGATGTCGAACCAGCGTGCGTACGGCGAGTGCGGCCCCTCCCGCAGCACCTCCCACAGCGGCCGGTTCAGCCGCAGCGGGGACGGCACCGCCATGTGGTTCGGCACGATGTCCAGCACCAGCCCGAGTCCGCGGGCCCGGGCGGCGGCGGCCAGCGAGCGCAGTCCGGCCTCGCCGCCCAGCTCGGACCGCACCCGGGTGTGGTCGGTGACGTCGTACCCGTGAGCCGAGCCGGGCACCGCCTCGAGCACGGGCGAGAGGTGCAGGTGCGACACGCCGAGCCGGGCCAGGTGCGGCACGGCCCGCTGGGCAGCGGCGAACGGGAACTCCGGGCCCAGCTGGAGGCGGTACGTCGAGGTCGGAGTGGAGGTGGGGGTCGGGGTGGGATGCGTGTTCGGTGTCGCGGGGGTGACAGCTGTCAGAACATCGGATTCCGTTGTGAAGTGTGTATGACGCCGGCTCATGAGAACGTACGTACCCACCTTGCCCGATTCCGTGCCATGACCCAATGCATCCGGGTGACTGCACTGCGTTAGCGTTGATCGAGTGGTTGGAACCGTCAGCACCTTCAGCACCTATCGACACGTCATCGCCCTGACCGGGCCCCTACTCCCGCTCTACTCGTTCCTCGCCCGACTGCCCGTCGCGATGTCCCAGTTCGGCAGCGTGCTGCTGGTGGCCGAGACCAGCGGCTCGCTCGCCACCGCGGGCATCGTCGGCGGCACCCTGTCCGCCGGGCAGGTCCTCTGCGGGCCGGTGCTGGGCCGCCTCGCCGACCGGCGAGGGCAGCGGCCCGTGGTCCTGGCCGCCGCCGCGGTCAACGCCGTCGCCACGGCGGCCCTCGTCGCCGGCGCCCTCGGCGGCCTGCCGACCCCGCTGCTCGCCGCGGTCGGGGCCGTCACCGGCGCCTCCGTCCCGCTGATCGGGCCCCTCGCGCGGACCCGGTCCGTGGCCCTGGCCCACCGCGCCGGTGCCGGCGAGGGCGTGGTCGGCGCCGTTCACTCGCTCGAAGGAACCCTCGACGAGGTCTCGTTCGTTTTCGGTCCCGCCCTCGTCGGCCTCGCCGCACTCGTCGCGCACCCCGCGCTCGCGCTGGGCCTGGCCGCCGCCCTCGTCGCCGTCTTCGGCTCCGCCTTCGCCCTGCACCCGACGGCCGCCGTGACGGCGGGCAGCGGGGCGGGGGCCGCAGGGTCGGGCGCCGCAGGAGCGGGTGCTGCCGGCCCGGGCGCCCCGGCGGTGCAGGCCGCCGTCCGCGGGGGCCGCGGCACCCGCGGACGGCACCCGCGCGTCGTGTACGCCGTCCGGGGCTCCCTCTTCCTCCAGGGCGCCATGTTCGGTGCCTGCCAGGCCGGAATCGCCGCCCTCACCGCTCGTTTGGGCGTACCCGGCCAGGCGGGCATCGTCTACGCCGCCATGGGTGTCGTCAGCGCCGCCGTGGGTCTCGCGCTCGGGGCGGTGCCCGCCCGGATCGGGCTGCGGCTGCGCTGGAGGGCCGCCACCGCCGCCGCGCTCGTGCTCTCCGTACCCCTGCTCCTCACGCACACCCTCGCCCCGCTGTACGCGGTCGTCACCGTGCTGGGCGCCGCCTACGCGCCCCACCTGATCACCGCGTTCGCCCTCACCGAGCGGGCGGTGGAACCGGCCCGCCTCGCCGAGGCCACGGCCTTCGCCGCCAGCTCGCTCGTCGCCGGCCAGGCCACCGCGCTCGCCGCCTCCGGGCGGTTCGCCGAGGCGTACGGGCCCGCCGGGGCCTTCGCGCTCGCCGTCGGGGCGGCCGCATCGGCCCTTCTCCTGGCGCTGGTGACGCGGGTCCCGGCCGCCCGTACGCACCACACCACCACCCCCGCCCCCGCCCCCGCGCCCACGTCCACGTCCACGTCCACGTCCGCAGCCGGGGCGGACCCCGCGCCCCGGGCCTTCATCCCGAAGCAGCAGACCGCTTCGCCCGACACCCGCTACGCCGGGCGCTGAAGCACCACCAGCGACCGCCCCGTCAGCGCCACCCGGTCCCCGGCCGCGAACTGCGGCCCGGTGCCGGGTGGCAGCACCTCCGGACGCGCCGTGTCCACGACGAGGCGCCACTGGGCCCCGTGCCCGGCCGGGATCGTGAACTCCTGCGGATCCGGGTCCGCGTTGAACATCAGCAGGAACGAGTCGTCGGTGATCCGCTCCCCGCGCGGCCCCGGCTCGCTGATCGCCTCGCCGTTGAGGAACACCGTCAGCGCCCGTGCGTTCTGCGCCTGCCAGTCACGGGCGCGCATCGGCTCTCCGTACGGGGTGAACCAGGCGATGTCGGAGAGCTCGTCGTGGGTCCCCTCGACCGGCCGCCCGTGGAAGAAGCGGCGCCTGCGGAAGACCGGGTGGTCGCGCCGCAGCCACACCATCCGCCGCGTGAACTCCAGCAGCGAGGGCGCCGGTTTGCCCGGGTCCGGCCAGTGCACCCACGCCAGTTCGTTGTCCTGGCAGTAGGCGTTGTTGTTGCCGCCCTGCGTACGGGCGAACTCGTCGCCGTGGCTGAGCATCGGCACGCCCTGCGAGAGCATCAGGGTGGCGGTGAAGTTGCGCATCTGGCGCTCGCGCAGCCGGAGGACCTCCGCATCCTCGGTCGGGCCCTCGACCCCGCAGTTCCAGGACCGGTTGTGGGTCTCTCCGTCCCGATTGCCCTCGCGGTTGGCCTCGTTGTGCTTCTCGTTGTACGAGACGAGGTCGTGGAGGGTGAAACCGTCGTGGCAGGTGATGAAGTTGATGGAAGCGAGCGGCCGCCGGCCGTCGTCCTGGTAGAGGTCCGAGGAGCCGGTCAGCCGGCCCGCGAAGTCCGCGAGGGTGCGCGGCTGCCCCCGCCACAGGTCGCGCACGGTGTCGCGGTACTTGCCGTTCCACTCGGTCCACAGCGGCGGGAAGTTCCCCACCTGGTAGCCGCCCTCGCCGAGGTCCCAGGGTTCGGCGATCAGCTTCACCTGGCTGACGACCGGGTCCTGCTGGACGAGGTCGAAGAACGAGGAGAGCCGGTCGACCTCGTGGAACTGCCGGGCCAGCGTGGCCGCCAGGTCGAAGCGGAAGCCGTCCACGTGCATCTCGGTGACCCAGTAGCGCAGCGAGTCCATGATGAGCTGCAGGACGTGCGGGGAGCGCATCAGCAGCGAGTTCCCGGTGCCGGTGGTGTCCATGTAGTGCCGCGGGTCGTCCGCCAGCCGGTAGTACGAGGCGTTGTCGAGCCCCCGGAAGGACAGCGTCGGGCCCAGGTGGTTGCCCTCGGCCGTGTGGTTGTAGACCACGTCGAGGATCACCTCGATCCCCGCCTCGTGCAGGGCCCGGACCGCCGACTTGAACTCCAGCACCTGCTGTCCGCGGTCGCCGGAGGCGTAGCCGTTGTGCGGGGCGAAGTAGCCGATCGTGTTGTAGCCCCAGTAGTTGGTCAGCCCGTCGTTCACCAGCCGGTGGTCGTGCACGTACTGGTGCACCGGCATCAGCTCCAGCGCCGTCACCCCGAGGCGGGTGAGGTGCCCGATGACCGCGGGGTGCGCCAGGGCCCCGTAGGTGCCGCGGAGCTCCTCCGGGAGCTCGGGATGGCGCATGGTCAGCCCCTTGACGTGGGCCTCGTACAGCACCGTGCGGTGGTACTCGTGGCGCGGGGGCCGGTCGTTGGCCCAGTCGAAGTACGGATTGACCACGACCGAGCTCATCGTGTGCGGGGCGGAGTCGAGGTCGTTGCGCGAGTCGGGCCGGCCGAAGTGGTAGCCGTACACCTCCTCTCCCCAGGCGATGTTCCCGGCGATGGCACGCGCGTACGGGTCCAGCAGCAGCTTGGCCGCGTTGCAGCGCCGGCCGCGCTCGGGCTCGTACGGTCCGTGGACGCGGAAGCCGTAGCGCTGGCCCGGCATGACGCCGGGCAGGTAGGCGTGCCGGACGAAGGCGTCGGTCTCGCGCAGCTCGACCGCCGTCTCCGAGCCGTCGTCGTGCAGCAGGCACAGCTCGATGCGCCGCGCCGCCTCCGAGTAGACCGCGAAATTGGTGCCGGCGCCGTCGTAGGTGGCTCCGAGCGGATACGCCTGTCCCGGCCAGACCTGCATGGAGGACTACTCTTCCCTTCGCTGTCGGGCTGATGCGTCGATGAACCGATGGGCTGTCGATGAACTGATGTGGCGATGTTGCGATGTGTCGATACGTCAATGTGTTCGACGGGTGGGGCTGATTCGGCGTCGGATCGCCTCACTGCCAGGATCTTCCCCGAAAGTGGGGCGGTACGCGGGGACTTGGGGTGCTCCTGCCGGGTGACCCGTGGGCCTATATGCGGGTCAGCGGACTGTCCGGGCATCCGATAATGGGTCAACGGACCACCGGCGTACGGCTCGTCGGGCTGCATGGGATCGCATCGGGCTGCACCGGGCGCCGAGCTCGGAGTACCCTTCCGTGATCACTGGAGACGGGCGTCCAGACGCAGAAGGCGGTGCACGGGTGAGCTCGGGAGGTCTGGAGCTGCCCCCTGGTGACAGCGGTCACGAGGGTGGCCCGGCGGACGCTCCGGGAGGCGCGGCGGGCTCGGTGCCCGGCGGGTCCGCAGGGGTGCCGGGCGGGGTCGGCGGCTTGCCGGGTGGTGCGCCGGGCGGTGTGCCGGGCGGCGCCGGGGGCGTACCGGGCGGCGCCCCGGCCGGGACGGTGTCCCTGGCGGCTTCGCCGGCCGCCGGGGGCGTGCGGGCCGGGGCCGAACTGGACTGGGGCGCGGACGCGTGGAGCGAGGTCCGCACCCGGGCCCAGCGCGCGGGCCGCGCGTACATCTGGCTGAACCTGATCGAACAGCGGCTGCGGTCGGTGGTCGGGGCGGTGCTGCGGCCGATCTACGAGCCCGTGCACGGCGAGGACGACTGGGTCGTCGCCGCCGCAGGGCCCGCCGGGCAGGAATGGGTGCAGCGGGCCGTCGCCGTGCGCGAGGTCAGCCGGCGCAAGGGCTACCTGCTCGACCCGGCCGACGACAACGTGCTCAGCTTCCTGACGCTGCCGCAGCTGCGCGAGCTCATGGTCCAGCACTGGCCCTGTTTCGAGCCGTACTTCGACGACCGGCGGGAGATCGAGCTCGCCCTCGACGAGCTGGAGGTCACCCGCAACGTCGTCTCCCGCAACCGTGCGCTGTCGCGGCCGGTGCTGGAGCAGGCCGAGCGCGCCTCGGCCCGGCTGCTGGAGGTGCTGGGCGGGGGCTCCGGCTCCCCGTCGGCGGACCGGCTGCCGATCGACGCGGTCGAGGACCTCGTCGGCGACCGGTACGCGGACGTCGTCTCCGTCCACCCCGACCGGGTGCGGCTCCAGCGGCAGCTGCCCGCCGAGGACCTGTTCGGCGGGGCCCGCCGGCTCGACGCCATCGGCATAGGCCTGAACCTGCTGGTGCAGAACTTCTCCGGCCGAAGACTCGTCCGGCTGACGGAGGCGGGCTGCCGGGTGCGGCTGCTGTTCCTGAACCCGGCGAGCAGCGCGGTGAAGCGGCGCGAACGGGAGCTCGGGCTGCGCAAGGGCGAGCTCAGCCGGTCGGTGGAGATGAACATCCTGCACGTGCGGCGGGTGAGGGCCGGGCTGCGGGACCCCTCCCGGTTCGAGATCCACGTCTTCGACGAGACCCCGCGCTTCACGGCGTACCTGGTGGAGGGGGAGACCTCGGGCGTCGGCGTGGTCCAGTCGTACCTGCGGCGGGCACGGGGCATGGAGGCGCCGGTGCTGGTGCTGCGCGGCGGGGGCACGCGGAGCCCGGCGCGGGACACGGGCCACGGCGAGAACGGACTTTTCCCTACGTATCGGGAGGAGTTCGAATCGATCTGGCAGGACTCCCGGCCGGTGTCGTGACTGTCAGTGGCCCGTGGCAGGCTGAAAGTCGTTGACCGGAAGTACGGGGGAGGATGCGTGATGGGGGAGTCGAGGGGCTCGGAGCCGTCGGGGGACTCGCAGGCGCAGTGGCACGGCGGCGTGCTGGTCGGGTTCGATCTGGAGACGACCGGCACGGAACCGGGGGAGTCGCGGATCGTCACCGCGGCCGTGGTCGGGGTGCGGGGCGGCGAGGTGCACGAGCGGCGCATCTGGCTCGCGAACCCGGGGATACCGATCCCGCGGCAGGCCTCGGCCATCCACGGCATCAGCACGGAACGGGCCGTCGCCGAAGGCCGCCCGGTGCGGGAGGTCGCGGGCGAGGTCGCGGACGTGCTGGTCCGGCAGTGGCAGCAGGGCGCCGTCGTCGTCGCGTACAACGCGGCCTTCGACCTGAGCCTGCTGACGGCCGAGCTCGCCCGCCACGGGCTGCCCTCGCTCGCCGACCGGCTCGGCGGGGCGCCGACCGGGCCGGTGGTCGACCCGCTGACCATCGACCGGGCCGTGGACCGCTACCGGCGCGGCAAGCGGACGCTGGAGGCGGTGTGCGGGGTGTACGGGGTCACCCTCGACGCCGCTCACGACGCGGGGGCCGATGCGCTCGCCGCGGTCCAGGTGGCGCGCGCGATAGCCGCCCGCCACCCGCAGGTGGCCGCCCTCACCCCGGCCGCCCTGCACACCCGCCAGGCCGCCTGGCACGAGCGCTGGGCCCGCGACTTCCAGGCGTACCTCCGCCGCCAGGGCACCCCGGACGCGGTGATCGACCCGGCGTGGCCGCTGCGGGGCGCGCTGGAGGCGGGGGCTGCGGCGGCGGTGTAGAGCCGAGTCAGAGCCGAGTCCCCTCGCGTCAACGGCCGTCAGAAGGCGTGCCAGCGCTGCTGCGTGTCCGCGTCCCGGAGGGAGGTGACGCGGCGGCGGAACTCGGCGAGGGCCTTGGGGTTGGCCGGTGCGTGCTGGGCGACCCAGGCGCAGCTCGCCGTCTCGCGGGCGCCGCGCAGGACGGAGCAGCCCTCCCAGTCGCGCACGTCCCAGCCGTAGGCGGTGGCGAAGGCGTCGTACGACTCGGCGGGCAGGCCGTACCGGTCGCGGGAGAGGGCCATCACCACCAGGTCGTGCTCGCGCAGGTCGAACGAGACGGTCTCGAGGTCCACCAGGACCGGGCCGTCGGGGCCGACGTGCACGTTGCGGGGCAGGGCGTCGCCGTGGATCGGGCCCCTGGGCAGG
This sequence comes from Streptomyces sp. NPDC046876, assembly GCF_040645035.1. NCBI lineage: Bacteria > Bacillati > Actinomycetota > Actinomycetes > Kitasatosporales > Streptomycetaceae > Streptomyces > Streptomyces sp. NPDC046876. Next base: position 9,082 of record NZ_JBEYXK010000140.1, read on the forward strand.
TGCGGGGTGAGGGCGGCCACCTGGCCGGCGTACGCGTCGCGGCGCGCGCGGAGGTACGCCGCGTCCGCGGGGTCGATCGCCTCCCCCGCCAGCCGCAGCCAGCGCTCGACGCCGCCGAGCAGGTCCCGGGCGGGCAGGGCGAACGGCGGTTCGGGCAGGGCGTGGATCCGCCGCAGCAGCGCCGCCAGGTCCTCGGGCCCCGCCGGACGGACCGCGTCGGGGAGGCGGTGCCACACCGTCACCGGGTGGCCGTCCACCAGCCGCGGCTTCGGCTCGGCCGCCCGGACCGCGGGGATCCCGGCCTGCTCCAGCCAGCCCGCCACGGCGAGTTCCCGCTCGGCCCGCTCCAGCAGCGCCGCCTCCCGGCCGACCTTCACGACGAGCCCGGCGGTGGCGAACACCGCGTTCTCGCCCAGGGAGAGGAGGGCGGGGGCGGGGGTCCGGGTGCTGTGGGGTGTGCGGGGCAGCCCCGCTGTGGCCAGTACGGCCCTGGCTCGTGCCTCGTCCATGGCGTCAGTCTCGCATTCGGCCGGTGCGGGGCCCTGCACGCTTAATCGGTTGAACGAGACGTCTCGTCTCGTTACGTTCGCGTACATGACTTCAGCGAAGCCCGTCCACATCGCCATGTTCTCCATCGCCGCCCACGGCCACGTGAATCCCAGCCTCGAGGTGATCCGGGAGCTCGTGGCCCGGGGCCACCGCGTCAGCTACGCGGTCCCCGAGTCCTTCGCCGAGAAGGTCGCCGCGACGGGGGCCACGCCGGTGGTCTGGAGCTCCACCCTGCCCACCGATGACGAGCCCGAGGCCTGGGGCACCGAACTCATCGACCACGTGGAGCCGTTCCTCGCGGACGCCGTCCAGGCGCTGCCGCAGCTCGCGGCCGCGTTCGAGGGCGACGAGCCCGATCTGGTGCTGCACGACATCACGGCCTACCCGGCGCCGGTGCTGGCACACCGGTGGGGCGTGCCGGCCGTGTCGCTCTCGCCGAACCTCGTCGCCTGGGACGGGTACGAGGAAGAGGTGGCGGCGCCGATGTGGGCCGGGCTGCGGGCCTCCGAGCGCGGGCGGGCGTACTACGCGAGGTTCGAGGCGTGGCTCGCCGAGAACGGCATGGACACGGACGCCGACCGGTTCGTCGGGCGGCCCCGGCGCAGCATCGTGCTCATCCCGCGGGTGCTGCAGCCGCATGCCGACCGGGTCGACGAGCGCGTCCACACCTTTGTGGGGGCCTGCCAGGGAAGCCGGGAGGAGGAGGGGACGTGGCAGCGGCCCGTACGGGCGGAGGGGAAGAAGGTGGTGCTCGTCTCGCTCGGCTCCACCTTCACCAAGCAGCCCGCGTTCTACCGGGCCTGCATCGAAGCCTTCGGGGACCTGGCCGGATGGCACCTCGTGCTGCAGTTCGGGCGGTTCACCGAGCCGGCGGAACTGGGCCGGATCCCGGCGAACGTGGAGGTGCACCGGTGGGTGCCGCAGCTGGACGTGCTGCGGCAGGCGGACGCCTTCGTGACGCACGCCGGGGCCGGCGGCAGCCAGGAGGGGCTCGCCACGGGCACGCCCATGGTGGCCGTCCCGCAGGCCGTCGACCAGTTCGGCAACGCCGACGTGCTGGAGGGCCTCGGCGTGGCCCGGCACGTACCCATGGACCGCGCCGACGCCGCGACCCTGCGGGAGGCCGTGCTCGGGCTGGTGGGCGACCCCGAGGTGGCGCGCAGGTGCCGGGAGATCCGGGCGCAGACGGCCGCCGAGGGCGGTGCGCGCCGGGCCGCGGACCTCATCGAGGCCGAACTGTCACAGGCGCGCACTATCGTGCGGCCATGAGCGACACGATGTATGCGGCCCTGCTGCGGGGGATCAACGTGGGCGGCAAGAAGAAGGTGCCCATGGCCGAGCTGCGCGAGCTGCTCGAAGGGCTCGGCCACGGCGACGTGCGGACCTACGTGCAGAGCGGCAACGCCGTCTTCAGCGCCCCCGCGGAGCGCGGCACCGAGGCCCTGGCGCGGCAGCTGGAGCAGGCCATCGAGACCCGGTTCGGGTTTCCGGTGGCCTGCCTGGTGGTCGACGGCGCCTCGCTGCGCGCCGTGGTCGAGGCCTGCCCGTTCCCGGCCGGGGAACTGGAAGGAAGGCAGCTGCACGTGACGTTCCTGTCCGAGCAGCCGGACCCCTCGCGCTTCGCCCGGATCGATGCCGGCGCCTTCCTCCCGGAGGAGTTCCGGATCGGGAACCGGGTCCTCTACCTGTACGCGCCGGACGGTCTGGGCCGCTCCAAGCTGGCCGAGGCCCTGTACAAGCCGGCCGTGCTCAAGGGCATCGACGCCACCACGAGGAACTGGAACACGGTCGTCAAGCTCGTCGAGATGACCCAGGACCAGGTGTAAGGCAGTGTGACGGTCGGTCAGGCTGAGCGTGAGCCTCACGCAGCCTGCCGCTCCGCAGCCCTAGCGTGGCCCCATGACGAGGAATCAGGAGATGGGGCGGCGAGCAGCCGCGGTGCTCTGTGTGGCAGCGGCGCTGACGGGGCCGGCACACCCGGCCGGCGCATCCGCCGGGACGACGGCAGCCCGGCCGTCCCCGCGGCCCGATGCCCTCGTCTACGTCGCCAACCTCCACGCGGACACGGTGTCGGTCGTCGACACCGGCACGGTCGTGGACAGCGTTCCCGTCGGGGACGGACCGGACAGTGTGGCCGTCAGCCCGGACGGCTCCCTCGTCTACGTCACCAATTCCGCGGCGGACACCGTATCGGTGATCGACGCCCGTACCAGGACGGTCAGCGCCACCGTCGCCGTCGGGGACGAACCGAGCAGGGTGACGGTGTCCCCTGACAACCGGAACGTCTACGTCGCCAACGTCGGGTCGGACGACGTGTCGGTGATCAGCACCCGCACCCGTGCCGTGACGGACACCATCGCGGTGGGTGATGCCCCGCTGGGCGTGGCGGTGGCACCCGACGGATGCACCCTGTACGTCGCCAACGCCGCGTCCGGCACCGTCTCGGTGGTCCGGACCTCCACGGGAACGGTCACCGGCACCATCCCCGTCGGCAGCGGACCGACCGCCCTGGTGCTCACCCCCGACGGCGGTCGCCTGTACGTCTCCAACCTGACCTCGGACGACGTGTCGGTGGTCGACGTTCACGACGGCACGGAATCCGACCGCATCCCGGTCGGGGACCAGCCGGCGGGAATCGGGGTGCTACCGGACGGCCGCCGGGTATTCGTCGCCAACATCGGGTCCGACGACGTGTCCGTGATCAGTACCCGCCGCCGTGCCGTCACGGAAACCGTCGCCGTGGGAGAAGGCCCCAACGGCCTCGCCGTCAGCCCGGACGGCTCCCTGGTCCACGTCAGCAACTTCGACTCGGACACCCTGTCGGTCATCGACACCCAGACAGCCCGGGTAGCGGACACAGTGACCGTGGGCGACGGCCCGACCGGTGTGGCAGCGGCACCCCGAAAAAAACCGATGGGACGGCAAGCCGCCGGTTGCTAATGTGCGGAGCACCGTGACAGGACGCGAGGAGGTGACACCCATGAACGCAGTATCGAGGTGGGTGCTCCCTCCTTCCGTCACGGTGTGCGACTGACTCAGGTGTCGTCGGGAGCGCCTCTGCAACCAGGCACTCCTGAAAGGCGACAGCCATGAATTCCGTGATGGTCGGCCGGGTGGCCGAGACCCGGTGGCAGGCCGTGGACGACGGTCGGATCGTCGGCCACGGCGATGTCTCGCAGCGGCCCGACGGGCGGCTCTTCGTCAGCATCGACGTGTGGCAGGACGCGGTCTTCGGCCGGCTCGCCGCCGCGATGCTCGCGGACCTGCCGACCCCCCTCCACACCCTGGTCGGCGAGGCCGACCTCGACCTGAGGTCCCGCTGGGAGCAGGCCGGCTTCACCCTCGGGCGCCGGGAGGGGGAGTACGTCCTGTCCACCGACCCGCGCGAAACCGGCCTCGACGCGGTGCACGTGCCAGAAGGTGTGACGATCCTGCCCGGCGCTGAAGCGGACGCAGGCTTGCTGCACGAGCTGGACCGTGCGATCCGCGAGGAGGTCGAGGCGGGCGTCGGCTGGCGGACCATGCCGGCCGAGGTCGTGCCCCGCCCCGCCGCGATGACTTCGGCGGACCCGTCGAAGTACACGGTGGCGGTCCGGGACGGCGCGTACGTGGGGCTGGTCCGGGTGGCGCCGGTCCCCCGCCGGGCGCGCATCGGACTGGTCGCGGTACGGGCCGACCAGCACCGCCAGGGCATCGCGCGGGCGCTGCTGGCCCACGCACTGGACTCCTTGCACCGCGCGGGGACCGCCTCGGCCTGGGCCGAGGCGGACGAATCCAACACCGCCGCGATCGCACTGCTCGAGCGCATCGGCGCCCGGCGCACCGGCAGCAACGTGGAACTGGTGCGCAACTGACGTCACACCGGCGGCCCACCGCTCCCACACCACATCCCCGAATCGAGAAACGAGAGACATTGGCAAGAAACGCGAACGGCCTGGAAATCGAGGGCACCGTCCTCGAATGCCTGCGCAACGCCACCTTCAAGGTGGAGCTCCGGAACGGGCATCACGTACTCGCCCACATCAGCGGGAAGATCCGGAAGAACCACATCAGGATCCTCCCGTTCGACCGGGTGCTCGTCGAAGTCAGCCCGTATGACCTGACCCGCGGCCGGATCCTGTACCGCTACCGGACCTGAGCAGCGGGACGTGTGCGCCCGGGCCCGCCCGGGCGCGCGAGCGCATGGGCCCGCCCGAGCCCCCGCCCGGCCCCCCTCACCCCGCCGCGC
>NZ_JBEYXK010000141.1:0-13847 GCF_040645035.1 Streptomyces sp. NPDC046876
GTGCGCTTCGCGCCCGGTGCGCTCAAACGCCGCGCGGGCTGGATTTTCCAGCCTCGCCGGCGTTTGAGGCGGACGGGGGCCGGGGCGGAGCACCGGTTTCGGGAAGGGGCGGGGAGGGGACAGCTCCGCGCAGCGGGAGCCGCTCCGCGCAGCGGGGGCTATCGGGCCGGGGGCGGGGGCTCGCCGAAGCGGGCCAAGGCGAGGGCGCCGCCCACCGCCACGGCGAAGCCAAGGGCGGCCAGCCAGGTCAGCCCCTCCCGCGTGCGGTCGCCGAGGCAGGCCACCCCCACCACCGCCGGCCCGATCGTCTCGCCCAGGACCAGGCCGGCCGTGGCCGCCGTGACCGAGCCGCGCTGCAGGGCCGAGGTCAGCAGCAGGAACGCCGCGCCCCCGCCCAGCAGCAGCGCGTACAGCGCCGGGTTGCGCAGCTCGGCCGGCGAGACCGTGTCGATCAGCCGGACCGCGACCTCGACGACCCCGAACCCCGTCCCGGCGGCCAGCCCGAGGGCGAGGGCCCGCGGCCGGTCCGGCAGGCCCCCGCACACCGCCCCGGCCAGCAGCACCGCCGCCGCGGTCCCCAGCAGCGCCAGCTCCAGGCCGAGCGAGCCCTTCCCCGGGCCCTCCTCGCCCGAGGCCAGCCCCAGCATCGCCAGCCCCGCACACACCACCGCCACCGCGGCCCACTCGGCCCCGCGCAGCCGCACCCGCAACACCCGCGCCGCGACCACCGCCGTCACCGCGAGGCTCGCCGCCAGGGCCGCGCCCACCGCGTACACGGGGAGGTTCCGCAGGGCCACGATCTGCAGGACGAACCCGAACGCGTCCAGCGCCAGCCCGGCCAGGTACCGCCACTGCCGCGCCGCGCGCCACAGCAGTGCGGTGTCCACCCCGGACCCCGTCCCCGGCTCGGCGGCCCGCGCCGCGGCCGCCTGCAGGACCGACGCCGTTCCGAAACAGATCGCCGCACCAAGCGCACAAACCATCCCAAGGAGCACGAACGGACTCTAGGTCATGGAGGGGTTGCGCGGATCCGAGCGGCCGGATTCCATCGGTCCCGGGCCCCGATCTAGTCTGTCGGCCATGGAGAGTGACAGCAGCAGGAGCACCAGCAGCAGTACGAGCGGCACCACGAGCGGCACCGCGGGCGGCGGCATCCCCGGCCGGAACCGCATGCGCTCGGGCGCCGTCGTCCTCGGCGGCATGGGCCTGCTCGCCGCCGCCCTCGTGTCGTGCGGCAGCGAACCGGACAAGCGCTGCGCCGACCGCGTCACCATGGAGAAGCTGAACACCAAGGAGTGCCGCAGCGGCGGCCGCGGCGCGTACTACTACGGCGGCAGCGTCAAGAACAACAAGGTCAGCGGCGGCAGCTTCGACAAGTCGGCCGTCACCCGCGGCGGCATCGGCGGCCACTCCAGCTCCAGCGGAGGCTGACCCCGTGCGGCGCCACACCATCGAGCCCCGCCCCGACTGGCAGCGCACGGTCGAGGAGCAGGGGCTGATCTACCCCCTGACCCGCTACCCCGACGACTCCCTGCGCCCGTACTGGGACGAGAGCGCGTACTACTCCTTCACCCTCCCGGAGATCGAGGCGCTGGAGAACGTCGTCGAGGAGCTGCACGCCATGTGCCTGGCCGCGGCCGAGCACATCGTCGAGCACGACCGCTTCGCCGACCTCGGCATCACCGACCGGCGCCTGGCCGGGCGGATCGCGCAGTCCTGGCGCCGGCGCGCCGAACAGCCGTCCCTCTACGGCCGCTTCGACCTGCGCTACGACGGCGACGGCAGCCCGGCCAAGATGCTGGAGTACAACGCCGACACCCCCACCTCCCTGGTGGAGGCGGCCAGTCCGCAGTGGTTCTGGATGGAGGAGCGCTTCCCCGGCGCCGACCAGTGGAACTCCCTGCACGAGCGGCTCGTCGAGGCCTGGCGCCGGCAGGCGGAGCTGCTGCCGCCCGGCCCGGTGCACTTCGCGCACTCCGAGACCGACGAGCTCGGCGAGGACCTGATGACGGTCGCCTACCTCCAGGAGACCGCGGAGCAGGCGGGCCTGGACACCGAGGCCCTGTCCGTCGAGAAGATCGGCTGGGACGGCCTGTCGGGCCGGTTCGTGGACGAGAAACTGCGCTTCATCCGCAGCTGCTTCAAGCTCTACCCGTGGGAGTGGCTGGCCACCGACGACTTCGGCCCGCACGTCCTCGACACCTACGACCTCGGCGGCGGCACCGGCACCACCAGCTGGATCGAGCCCCTGTGGAAGATGCTGCTGTCCAACAAGGCGCTGCTGGCGATCCTGTGGGAGCTCTTCCCCGAGCACCCCAACCTGCTGCCCGCCTACCTCGACGGCCCGCGCGACCTGCCCGCCACCACCGGCTTCGCCGCCAAGCCGCTGCTGGGCCGCGAGGGCGCCGGGGTCAGCCTGCACCCTCCGGGCGGGGACGAGCCCTTCACCCCGGCCGAGGGCGAGCGGTACGTGTACCAGGGCCTCGCCCCGCTGCCCGACTTCGACGGCAACCGGGTCGTGCTCGGCGCGTGGGTCGTCGAGGAGGAGGCGGCGGGGCTCGGCATCCGCGAGTCCGCGGGGCCGGTCACGGACGAGTACGCCCGCTTCCTGCCCCACGTCATCCTCTGAGCCCCGGCTGGGCCTCGACGTCAGACCGTCAGACGGTCAGACCGACAGGACCGCGCGCAGCTGGTCGAGGCCCCAGTCCAGGTCCTCCTTGGAGATCACCAGCGGGGGAGCGATCCGGATCGTCGCCCCGTGGGTGTCCTTGACCAGCACGCCGCGCTCCATCAGCCGGTGCGAGACCTCGCGGCCCGTGCCGTGGCCGGGCTCGATGTCCACGCCCGCCCACAGCCCGCGCCCGCGCACCGCGGTCACCGCCCCGCCGCCGACCAGCAGGTTCAGCTCCCGGTGCAGGTGGTCGCCGAGCTCGGCGGCGCGCTGCTGGTACTCGCCGGTGCGCAGCATCGCGACGACCTCCAGGGCGACGGCGCAGGCCAGGGGGTTGCCGCCGAAGGTGGAGCCGTGCTCGCCGGGCTTGAAGATGCCGAGGACGTCCCGGTCGGCGACGACCGCGGAGACCGGCACCACGCCGCCGCCGAGCGCCTTGCCGAGGAGGTACACGTCCGGGACGACGTCCTCGTGCTCGCAGGCGAAGGTCCTGCCCGTGCGGCCCAGCCCCGACTGGATCTCGTCTGCCATGAACAGCACGTTCCGCTCGCGCGTCAGCTCCCGCACCCCGCGCAGGTAACCGGCCGGCGGCACCAGCACCCCGGCCTCGCCCTGGATCGGCTCCAGCAGCACGGCCACCGTGTTCGGGGTGACGGCGTGGGCGAGGGCGGTGAGGTCCCCGTACGGGACGATCTCGAACCCGGGCGTGTACGGGCCGAAGTGGTCGCGGGCCTCGTGGTCGGTGGAGAAGCTCACGATGGTCGTCGTACGGCCGTGGAAGTTGTCGGCCGCGACCACGATCTTGGCGTGGCCGTCCGGGACGCCCTTGACCTCGTAGCCCCACTTGCGGGCGGTCTTCACGGCCGTCTCCACGGCCTCCGCGCCCGTGTTCATCGGCAGCACCATCTCCTTGCCGCACAGCGCGGCGAGTTCGGTGCAGAAGTCGGCGAAGCGGTCGTGGTGGAAGGCCCGCGAGGTGAGCGTGACCCGCTCCAGCTGCGCCCTGGCCGCGTCCAGCAGACGGCGGTTGCCGTGGCCGAAGTTGAGCGCCGAGTACCCCGCGAGCATGTCGAGATAGCGGCGCCCCTCGACGTCGGTCATCCACGCGCCCTCCGCCGTCGCCACGACGACGGGCAGCGGGTGGTAGTTGTGGGCGCTGTGCGCCTCGGCGGAGGCGATGGCATCTGCAGTTCTCGACACGGGGTCTCCGATCGTCGGTCGGGCGGACGGGCCGGGTGACAGGGTGGCGCCACCTGTATACGGCTATACGTCGCTCGTATACCGGACGCGGAAACCTTTCCGGTGCCGTGCCCGCTAAGGTTGGCCGTACGCACGGCGACTGGCGCACGGAGAACGGACTCCGGGGGAGTCGTGCGCGCACGACCGCACACAGGGCCGCTCGCCTGGGCCCCTGCGGGGACGAGATCCGACATCGACCCCGACAGGAGCCGCCATGAGCGCGACGCCCCAGCCCCGCCACCCCGCCCTCGCCGCCACCGACCCCGAGCTGGCGTCCTTCGTCGCCGCCGAGGAAGTCCTCCAGGCGCAGACGCTCCGCCTGATCCCGAGCGAGAACTACGTCTCCGCGGCCGTCCTCGAGGCCTCCGGGACCGTCCTGCAGAACAAGTACAGCGAGGGCTACCCGGGCCGCCGCTACTACGAGGGCCAGCAGAACATCGACCGCATCGAGGCGCTGGCCGTCGAGCGGGCGAAGGGGCTGTTCGGCGTGGACCACGCGAACGTGCAGCCGTACTCCGGCTCGCCCGCGAACCTCGCCGTGTACCTGGCCTTCGCCAAGCCCGGCGACACGGTGATGGGCATGGCCCTGCCGATGGGCGGTCACCTGACGCACGGGTGGGGGGTCTCGGCGACGGGCTCCTGGTTCCGGGGCGTGCAGTACGGGGTGTCGGCCGACACGGGGCTCATCGACTACGACGCGGTGCGGGACCTGGCCCTGGCCGAGCGCCCGAAGATCATCTTCTGTGGCGGTACCGCCCTGCCGCGCACGATCGACTTCGAGGCGTTCGCCTCCATCGCGAAGGAGGCGGGCTCGGTCCTCGTCGCCGACGTCGCCCACATCGCCGGCCTGATCGCGGGCGGGGCCCACCCTTCGCCCGCCGGGCACGTCGACGTCATCTCCACCACCACGCACAAGACGCTGCGGGGGCCGCGGGGCGCGATGCTCATGTGCACCGAGGAGCACGCCAAGGCCATCGACAAGGCGGTCTTCCCCGGCCTGCAGGGCGGGCCCCACAACCAGACCACGGCCGGTATCGCCGTGGCCCTGCACGAGGCGGCGCAGCCGGCGTTCGTGACGTACGCGCACACGGTCGTCGCCAATGCGAAGGCGCTGGCCGCTGCGTTGCTGGAGCGGGGATTCGACCTGGTGTCCGGGGGCACGGACAACCACCTGGTCCTGATCGACCTGACGGGGAAGGGCGTCCCCGGCAAGGTCGCGGCGAAGGCCCTGGACCGGGCCGGGATCGTGGTGAACTACAACACGGTGCCGTTCGACCCGCGCAAGCCGTTCGACCCGTCCGGGATCCGGATCGGGACGCCGTCGCTGACCTCCCGGGGTCTGACCCCGGAGCACATGCCGCAGGTCGCGGAGTGGATCGGGCGGGCGGTGGCCGCCGCCGCCTCCGGCGACGAGCCGGCCCTGTCCAAGATCCGCCAGGAGGTGGCGGACCTCCTCCAGTCCTACCCGGCCCCGGGCCTCCCGCTTTCCTGACCCCGCCAGGCCCGGCGGCCGGCTGCCGGTGGCGGGCTGCCGCTGCGCGGAGCATGTCCCCTCCCCGCCCCTTCTCCCCCGGCTACCGCTGGGAGGTGCCCCCAGAAACCGGGCTCCGCCCGGACCCTCCCCCAGCTACCGCTGGGGGGACCCCCAGGGCGCTCCGCGCCCGGTGCGCTCAAACGCCGCGCGGGCTGGATTTTCCGGCCTCGCCGGCGTTTGAGGCGCGGGGTCCGGGGCGGAGCCCCGATCTTTGAGCCGCGCCGGCGATTGAGGCGGGCGGGGGCCGGGGCCGCAGGGCCGGGTTTCGGGAAGGGGCGGGGTGGGGGGCGGCTCCGCGCAGCGGGGGCTCGGCACGCCGGCGCGGCGGCTGAAAGCGGTCGCTCAGGTGGGGCGGGAATCGGCCACGGGCGGTACCCGCGGGTAGGCCGCGGGGCAGGGCCGGAGCCCGGCCGCACCCGCAGGGTGCGGTCCGGTTCCGGCCACAGCGCGGCCCGAGCCGCGCCCCACACCTGAGAGAATGAAGCCATGGCTTCTGATCGTCCTCGCGCGCTCTCCGGCATCCAGCCCACCTCCGGCTCGTTCCACCTCGGGAACTACCTCGGAGCGATCCGCCAGTACGTCGCCCTGCAGGAGACGCACGACGCCTTCTACATGGTGGTCGACCTGCACGCGATCACCATGCCGCAGGATCCCAAGGACCTCCGCGCGAACACCCGGCTCTCCGCCGCGCAGCTGCTCGCCGCCGGCCTGGACCCCGAGCGCTGCACGCTCTTCGTCCAGAGCCACGTCCCGGAGCACGCGCAGCTCGCCTGGGTCATGAACTGCATCACCGGCTTCGGCGAGGCCAGCCGGATGACCCAGTTCAAGGACAAGTCCGCCAAGGGCGGCGTGAACAGCGCCAGCGTCGGCCTGTTCACGTACCCGATCCTCCAGGTCGCCGACATCCTGCTGTACCAGGCGAACGCCGTCCCGGTCGGCGAGGACCAGCGCCAGCACGTGGAGCTCACCCGCGACCTCGCCGAGCGCTTCAACCACCGCTTCGGCCAGACCTTCACCCTGCCCGCCGCGCACATCGTCAAGGAGGTCGCGAAGATCTACGACCTCCAGGACCCGTCGATCAAGATGTCGAAGTCGGCCTCGTCCCCCAAGGGGCTCATCAGCCTGCTCGACGAGCCCAAGGTCACCGAGAAGAAGATCAAGAGCGCGGTCACCGACACCGAGGCGGAGGTCCGCTTCGACACGGAGAACAAGCCCGGCGTCAGCAACCTGCTGACGATCTACTCCACCCTCACGGGCGAGAGCATCCCGGCCCTGGAGGCCCGCTACGAGGGCAAGGGCTACGGCGCGCTGAAGACGGACCTGGCCGGGGCGATGGTCGAGTTCGTCACACCGTTCCAGCAGCGGACCCGGGAATTCCTGGACGACCCGGAGACGTTGGACGCCATCCTGGCCAAGGGCGCCGAGAAGGCCCGCGCCGTCGCCGCGGAGACCCTGGCACAGGCGTACGACCGCATCGGGTTCGTGCCCGCGAAGCACTGACCCGGCAGTCGGGCAGCGAGAAGGGGCCTGGCGCCCCGGGGCCGCCGGCCCCACACTGGGGACCGGCGGCGCACACGTACAAGCCGCCACACAGACGACGGAGGAGACATACGTGGGGACCGTAACGCTCGGCGTTTCGATCGCGGTCCCGGAGCCGTACGGCAGCCAGCTCCAGCAGCTGCGCGCCGGCTTCGGGGACGCCGCCGCGCACGGCATCCCCACGCACGTCACCCTCGTCCCGCCCACCGAGGTGGCCGGGGACCGGCTGCCGCAGATCCGGGCCCACCTGGCCGAGGTCGCGGCGGCCTTCGCGCCGTTCGCGATGCGCCTGGAGGGCACGGGTACCTTCCGCCCGCTCTCGCCGGTCGTCTTCGTCAAGCTCGCCGAGGGCGGCCCGGGCTGCACCCGCCTCCAGGGCCTGGTCCGCGACCCGCAGGGCCCGATCGACCGGGAGCTGGCGTTCCCGTACCACCCGCACGTCACCGTCGCCCACGGGATCTCCGAAGAGGCGATGGACCTGGCCTTCGACACCCTCGCCGACTACGCGGCCGAGTGGATGTGCACCGGCTTCGCGCTCTACGAGCAGGGCTCCGACGGGGTCTGGCGCAAGCTGCGCGAGTACCCCTTCGGCAGCGGCGCCGCCGGCGGGGTCCCGGCGCAGCCCGGCTCACCGGCCGACGAGGTGACCGAGGCCCCCGTACGGCGCACCTGACGCGGCGGGCGCGGCGAGCGCAGCGGCCGCAGGGTCTGGCGTGCGTGGAAACGGACCGTCCGCAGGACCAGGGTGTGGAACGGGCGAAGACCGGGACGAAAAGTCACAATCGACGACCGTAGCGCCCCGACGCCGCAATCCCGGCGATTTCCGTACGCTCCTTTACGGTGACCCCATGGACTGGCTGAGGAAACTCCCGGTGGTCGGGCCGGCGGCCGCCCGCCTGATGCGGACCCGCCCCTGGCACGCGTACGAGCGCCTCGACCGGGTCCACTGGACCCGGCTGGCCTCCGCGATCACCTTCATCAGCTTCCTCGCCCTCTTCCCGCTGATCACCCTCGCCGCCGCGGTCGGCGCGGCGCTGCTCAGCCAGGACCAGCTGGACAAGCTGCAGAAGGCCCTCGCCGAGCAGGTCCCCGGCATTTCCGACCAGCTGAACCTGCCCGGGCTCGTCGCGAACGCGGCCACCATCGGCCTCGTCGCCGCGGTCGTGCTCCTCTTCACCGGCGTCGGCTGGGTCGGCTCCATGCGGGACTGCCTGCGCGCGGTGTGGGAGAAGGACGACGAGGACGACGGCAACATCGTCGTCCGCAAGGGCAAGGACACCCTCGTCCTGCTGGGCCTGGGCGCGGCGGGCCTGGCCTCGGCCGCGGCCTCGATCATCGGCGCCAGCGCGGTCGGGAAGTTCGGATCCGCGCTGGGCATCCCGCCGCACGGCGCGGGCGGGTTCCTGCTGCGCGCCGGGGCCTTCCTCGTCGGTGTCGTGGCCGCCTTCCTGCTGCTGCTGTACCTGCTGACGCTGCTGCCGGGGGTGGAGCCGCCGCGCCGTCGGCTGGTCCAGGCGGCCCTGCTCGGCGCGATCGGCTTCGAACTGCTGAAACTGCTGCTCAGCGGCTATATGCGCGGGGTCGCCACGAAGAGCATGTACGGGGCCTTCGGCGTGCCGGTCGCGCTGCTGATCTGGATCAACCTGACGGCGAAGCTGCTGCTGTTCTGCGCGGCCTGGACGGCCACCCCCGCCGAGGGGGAGGCGGGCGCCGCGGAGGGGGAGGCGGCCGACGGGGAGGCGGCCGACGGGGAGGGGCACGGCTCCCGGCCCGCCCGGGCCGCGGACGGCTGACCCTCCGGCGACCCCCTCCCCGCGCTCACGGCGCGTCGGGGTCCGGGTCCTGGCCGCGGCTGCGCCGGCCCGGCGGGAAGCGGCGGTTCACGGCGTACACGCCGCCCGCCACCACGGCCAGCGTCCCGCCCGCCACGCCGAGCGCGGTCCCGAGGCCGCCGCCAGGGCCGGAGCCGGCCGCCACCGAGGCCCGTTCGTGGGACTGGGCGGGGGAGCCGTGCGAGGAGGTGTCGGCGCTCTTCGGCGGCACCAGCTCGCCGATCGGGCGGACCTTCCCGGCCGCCGCGAAGCCCCAGTCGAGGAGCATGGCGGTCTCCTCGTAGACCGAGTTGGCCCCGCCCGCGCTCGGGTTCATCACCGTCACCAGCAGTTTCTTGTCGCCGTGCTGGGCCAGGCCGGTGAAGGTGGCCCCGGCCATGGTGGTGTTGCCGTTCTTCACCCCGGCGATGCCCTTGTACGGGGTGATGCCGCCCGCGCCCGTCATCAGCCGGTTGGTGTTCTGGATCTCGTAGTACTCGCGCGGCTTGCCCGGCTCCTGCTCACCGGGGAACTTCGCGCTGGCCGTGCCGCAGTACTCGCGGAAGTCCTTCTTCTGCAGGCCGGAGCGGGCGATCAGGGTGAGGTCGTACGCGCTCGAGACCTGGCCCGAGGCGTCGTAGCCGTCGGGCGAGACGACGTGGGTGTCGAGGGCCTGGAGCTCCTCGGCGTGCGCCTGCATGTCGTGCACGGTCTTCTCGATGCCGCCGTTCATGGCGGACAGCACGTGCACGGCGTCGTTGCCGGACCGCAGGAAGACCCCGAGCCACAGGTCGTGGACCGTGTAGTCGAGCTCCTCCTTGAGCCCGACCTCGCTGGAGCCTGCGCCCACTCCCTCCAACTCCTGCACGGTGACCTTGTGCACCTGGTCCTTGGGCAGGTTCGGCAGCACCGTGTCGGCGAAGAGCATCTTCATCGTGGACGCCGGAGGCAGCCGCCAGTGCGCGTTGTTGGCCGCCAGCACCTCCCCGGTCTCGGCGTCGGCCACGATCCACGACCGCCCCGTCAGGTTGCCCGGCAGGGCGGGAGCCCCCGCCATCGGGCTCACCTGCACCCCCGGCTTGCCGAGCAGCGCCCCGCCGACCGTGGACATCGACTCGGGCGGCGCGAGCCCGGGGTCCGGAGCCTCGTGCGGCTTCCCCTTGCCGTCGGCCGGGGGCGGAGGGGGCGCGGCGTGGGCGGGCGCCGCGAGGAGGGCGGGGACGAGCAGCCCGGGGAAGAGCAGCCCGGCGGACAGGACCGTCCATGCAGTCTTCTTTGCAGACACGCAGGTGAACGTACATGCAGATCGCAGCGCGGCCGTCCGGGACCGGCCAAGTCGGGCCAACCAGTGCCGGGACAGCCCACCCCCGCGCACCCGTCCCGGGGACCGAACCGATACTGGGGGCATGAAACTCAGCCGCGCCGCCTCCTGGTTCCTGCTCGTCTTCGGAGTGTGGAGCTGGTTCATCTGGGTGTCTTTCGTCCGGAACCTGTGGAAGGACGGCAGCGGCCTGGCCTTTGACGCGGCCGGTGAGCCGACGACATATTTCTGGGTACACCTTCTCCTGGCGATCACGTCTTTTCTCCTGGGGACGGCCGTTGGTGTGATCGGCCTGCGCGGGGTCCTCGCGCTGCGGCGTGAGGCGCGGCAGGCCCCGCAGGAGCCGAAGGAGTGACGGTCGCGCTCTTCGCGGCCGCGGTCCTGCTGTTCCTGGCCCTGCTCGGGCTCGTCCACCGCTGGCTGTGGGTCCGCCTCGTCCGGGACACGACCCGCCCCGGCGGCCCGGCCCGCCGGACCGGCACCGTCCTCGCCTTCGCCCTGCCGCTGCTGTCGCTGGCCGCCCTCACCTCGGGCCGCGCCGGAGCGCCGTTCGCGCTGCAGCAGGCGGTGGCCTGGCCGGGCTACCTGTGGCTCGCCGTGCTGCTGTACCTGAGCCTCGCCATGCTGGTCGCGGAACCGGTCCGCGCGGTCCTGCTGCGCCGTCGCCCGGCCGCGGCCGCGGCTGCGGAGGCGGCCACTGCGCCGGAGCCGGAGCCGGAGCCGGAGCCGGAGCCGGAGCCGGAGCCGGAGCCGGCGCGCGAGCCCGAGCCCGATCCGGCGCGCGAGCCCGAGCCGCAGCACGAAGCCGGGTCCGAGCCGTCGCAGCCCGGCCCGCCGGCGGCCGGCGCCCCGGACGGGATCAGCCGGCGGCTGTTCGTCGCGCGCGCCGTCGGCGGCGTCGCGGCCACCGCCGCGGCCGGGACCGTCGGGTACGGCACGTACGGGGTGCTGCGCGGGCCGCGCGTGAAGCGGGTCCGGGTGCCCCTGGCCAAGCTGCCCCGCGCCGCGCACGGCTTCCGGATCGCCGTCGTCAGCGACGTCCACCTCGGCCCGGTCCTCGGCCGCGCCCACACGGCCCGCATCGTCGAGACCGTCAACCGCACCCAGCCCGACCTGATCGCCGTCGTCGGCGACCTCGTCGACGGCACCGTGCACGACCTCGGCCCCGCCGCCGAGCCGCTGCGCGCCCTGCAGGCCCGGCACGGCGCGTACTTCGTCACCGGCAACCACGAGTACTTCTCGGGCGCCGCACCCTGGATCGAGCACGTCCGCGAGCTCGGCCTCACGCCGTTGGAGAACGCCCGCCGCGCCCTGCCGCACTTCGACCTGGCCGGCGTCAACGACGTCCAGGGCGAGCGGGAGGGCCACGGCCCGGACTTCGCAGCGGCCCTCGGGGACCGCGACCGCGCCCGCGCCGCCGTGCTCCTCGCCCACCAGCCCGTCGTCATCCACGAGGCGGTCCGCCACGGCGTGGACCTGCAGCTGTCCGGCCACACCCACGGCGGCCAGCTCTGGCCGGGCAACTACCTGGCCGAGCTCGCCAATCCGACCGTCGCCGGCCTGGAGCGCTACGGCGACACCCAGCTGTACGTGTCCCGCGGGGCGGGCGCCTGGGGGCCGCCGGTCCGGGTGGGCGCGCCCTCGGACATCACGGTGGTCGAACTGGCCTCGTACCGGGCCTGAGGGCTCAGGCTGCTGCGAGGCGGCGTTCGAGGCCGTCGAGGATCAGCTCCAGACCGTAGTCGAACTCCGCCCCGTGGTCGTACCCGGGCGCGAGGACGTGCTCGCGGGTGAACTCGGCCAGGTGCGGATAGGCCTGCGCCGGGAACGCGGCCAGGAAGTCCTCGGCGGCCCCGCCCGCGTCCTGCGGGTCGAACGGCAGGGCGGTCTCCGTCAGGGCGAACCCGTAGACGTAGCTGTCCAGCAGCGAATAGGCGTGCGCCGCCAGCGCGAAGGGGAAGCCGCCGCGCCGCAGGGTGGCGATGACCGCGTCGTGGTGGCGCAGCGTGGCCGGACCGGGGTGGGCGCGGGACTCCATCACCGCGGTCGCCCACGGGTGTCGGCGCAGCACGGCCCGGGCCGAGCGTGCGCGGTGCTGCAGGGCGGTGCGCCAGTCGGCGTCGGCCGGCGGCAGGTCGATCTCGGCGAAGACGACGTCGACGATGCCGTCGATGATCGCCTCCTTGTTGGGCACGTGGTGGTACAGGGACATCGGCTTGACGCCGAGCTCCTGGGCCAGGGACCGGATCGTGAGCGCGGCGAGGCCGCCGGCGTCCGCGACGCCGACCGCCGCGGCGAGCACCTTGTCCCGGCTGAGCGGGGCCATGTCTCTCCGTCGTGGTGGGGGAGTTGACTGCTGCCCCGAGGGTACCGTACTAAGTAAGTCGTACTTAGTACGGGAGAGAGGGGTGGACCGGATGGGATCCATGAGGGCGATCGTCCAGGAGGGCTACGGCCCGCCCGGCGTGCTGCGGCCGGCGCAGGTGCCCCGGCCGGTCCCCGGGGCCGGCGAGGTGCTCCTGCGGGTCCGGGCCGCCGGAGTGGACCGGGGCACCTGGCACGCCATGGCGGGCAGGCCGTACGCGGTCCGGCTGGGCCTGGGGCTGCGCACGCCGAGGAACCCGGTGGCCGGGCTGGACGTGGCGGGGACGGTGGCCGCGGTGGGCGCCGGGGTGGCCGGCTTCGCGGTCGGCGACGAGGTGTACGGGGTCGCCCGCGGCTCCTTCGCCGAGTACGCGGCTGCCCGCGCGGACCGGATCGCCCCCAAGCCGGCCCGGCTCGGCTTCGAGGAGGCCGCCGTCGTCGCGGTCTCGGCGTGCACGGCGCTGCGCGGGCTGCGGGACGCCGGCCGGGTGCGTCCTGGGCAGCGCGTGCTGGTGGTCGGCGCCTCGGGCGGGGTGGGGACGTACGCGGTGCAGCTGGCCAAGGCCTTCGGGGCGGAGGTGACCGGCGTGTGCAGCACGGCCAAGGCGGAGCTGGTGCGCTCGATCGGTGCGGACGAGGTCATCGACTACACCCGCGAGGACTTCGCGGCCGGCGGCCGGAGCTGGGACCTGGTGCTGGACATCGGCGGGAGCAGCCCGCTGTCCCGGCTCCGCCGGGCTCTGACGCCCCGCGGGACCCTCGTCATCGCGGGCGGTGAGGACGCCGGCGACTGGATCGGGCTGGGGCGGCAGTTCGGCGCGGTCGCGCTGTCGCCGTTCGTGCGGCAGCGGCTGGCCGTGTTCTTCGCGCCGCCGCGGCGGGCCGACCTGGACGTCCTGAACGGCCTGATCGAGTCCGGCCGCATCACCCCGGTGGTGGGCGCCACGTACGGCCTGGACGAGGTCCCGGAGGCGATCCGCCGCCTCGCGGCCGGCCAGGCCCGCGGCAAAACCGCCATCACGATAGCCCCGGCCGCCCAGGGCCACCCGTAGCCGACTCCGCCGACGCCTGAAACGGGGGTCCGGCAATCCCGTGCTCGCCTCCCGCTGTCGAACGGCGTCCGGCAATCCCGTGCTCGCCTCCCGCGGTCGAACGGGGGTCCGGCAACTCCAGCCTCGCCGGCGTTTGAGGCGCGGGGTCTGGGGCGGAGCCCCAGAAGCCCAGCCGGCTCCGCCGACGCCTGAGCCGGGAGGGATCACCCCCGCCACACCCTGACGGGGGCCCGGCAAATCCAGCCTCGCCGGCGTTTGAGGCGCGGGTCCGGGCGGAGCCCGGTGCCCGGCGGAGCCGGGTTTCTTGAGGCGCGGG
>NZ_JBEYXK010000142.1:0-13795 GCF_040645035.1 Streptomyces sp. NPDC046876
GCTGCGCCCGCCCCCGGGCTGCGCCCGCCCCCGGGCTGCGCCCGCCCCCGGGCTGCGCCCGCCCCCGGGCTGCGCCCGCCCCCGGGCTGCGCCCGCCCCCGGGCTGCGCCCGGAACCGCTGCTGGGCTTCGTCCGGGCCTGTTGTCCGGGCTTCGACAGGCTGTGGCCCGGCTTGCCTCCGGCCCTTCTTTTCGGCGCCGGGGCCGGGAAATTCAGCCTCGCCGGCGTTCGAGGCGCGGGGGTGCGGGGGCGGCGCCCCCGGAACGGCGCCGCAGGGGCAAGGTTCAGGCGGGCCTCAGGGGCGGTGTGCCGCGAAGGGGGTGTGGCCCACCGCGTGGGCGGGGGCCAGGTGGCCGCCGCGGCGGAAGGCCGCGTACGCCCTGCCCGCCAGCGGGATCTCCACGACCCGGCGCCGCCGCCCCGTGGCGGCCAGATGGGCCCGGGCCAGGTCCGCCAGCCCGTGGACCTCGGGCCCGCCCATGTCGGCGACCCGCCCCGCCGCGGCCGGCACCGCCAGCTCGGCCATCCGGTCGGCGACCTCCGCCACGTCGATCGGCTGCACCCGCACCCCCTTCGGCACCGGCACCGGCAGCGGCGCCGGCACCTTCGCCACCTGGTCCACCACCCCCGCCACCAGGTCGTGGAACTGCGTGGTCCGCAGGATCGTCACCCCGAGCCCCGACTCCAGCAGCATCTGCTCGACCCGGTGCTTGACCGTGTAGTAGCCGAGCGGCACCACGTCCACCCCGACGATCGAGATGTAGACGATGTTCTTCACGGTCCCGGCCCGTCGGGCCGCCTCGATCAGGTGCCGGGCGGCCACGTCGTCCCCGCCGCGCGGGCTGCTCGCGCAGTGCACGACCACCTCCGCCCCGGCCATCGCCGCATCCAGGCCGCTGCCGTCGCGCAGGTCGACGGGGTGGTCCGGCGAGCGCCGGCTCAGCACCCGTACGTCGTGTCCGGCCGCCCGCAGCCGGGTGACGACGAGACCGCCCAGGTTTCCGGTGCCCCCGGTGACGAGGATGGTCGTGGTGGTGGACGGGGTCGTGGTCATGGTCCGTTCCTTTGCTCGGCGGTGCGTTCACCAGCTGGGATTGGACAGCCCCGCGGAATGTGACAGCTGCCGCCGGAGGAATTCCAGCTTCTGCGGATTGACCACCGCCCGCAGCCCGCGGACCCTGCCGTCCTCCCCGGGCTCGACCACCAGGACCGAGGCCGCGTCGCCCACGACGACCGCCGGCTCCCCGTTGACCAGGGCGAAGCCGAACGGCAGCCCGGCGGCGTACTTGTGCAGGGCGCCCAGCAGGAACCGGGCCACCTTGTCGCGGCCGAGGACGGGCCGCCGGGCCGTGTTGACCACGCCGCCGCCGTCCGCCACGTACCGCACGTCGGCGGTGAGCATGCCCTCCAGCCGGCCGAGGTCCCCGTCCCGGGCCGCTGCCAGGAAGGTCTCCACGAGGCCCTGCCAGCGTGCCGGATCCGCCTCGAAGCGGGTACGGTCCGTGTCCGCGCGCCCCTCGGCCACCCGCCGCGCCGCCCGCCGGTACAACTGCCGGCAGTTGGCCTCGGACAGGTCCAGGAGCCCGGCGATCTCCCGGTGCCCGTACGCGAAGGCCTCGCGCAGCACGTACACCGCCCGCTCCACCGGCGTCAGCCGCTCCAGCAGCACCAGCAGGGCCATCGAGACGCTGTCGCGCTGTTCGGCGGATTCCAGCGGCCCGAGGATCCCGTCCCCGGTGAGCACCGGCTCCGGCAGCCAGGGGCCGACGTACTCCTCGCGGCGGGCCCGGGCCGAGGTCAGCCGGTTCAGGCACAGGTGGGTGACGGCCTTGGCGAGCCACGCACCCGGGTGCGCGACGTCCCCCCGATCGTCGGCGCTCCAGCGCAGCCAGGCGTCCTGGACGGCGTCCTCGGCCTCGGTCGCGGAGCCGAGCATGCGGTAGGCGATGCCGAACATCCGGGGGCGGTGCTCCTCGAACTCCGCGGCGCCGGCGGTGGAACGTGTGATCATCGCAGCAGCGTACGGGCGAGCGAGGACCCGGTGGCCGCCGGGCCACCGGGTCCTCACGTGCGTCGCCCCTGCATCAGGGGCAGGGTCAGCAGGCGCCCAGGTCCTTCCAGACGCCCCAGTCGCCGGTGGTTCCCGGCTCCTCGTTCTGCGTCCACCACTGGGCCTTCCAGTTGTGGCCCTTGTGTGAGACGACCGTCCCGCCCGTGTAGACCGTTCCCGCGACGTATGCCGGGTTGGTGCACGTGCCGCCCGGAGGCGTGGTCGGAGGCGTGGTCGGCGGAGTCGTCGGGGGAGTGGTGGGCGGCGTGGTCGGCGTGGTCGGCGGGGTCGTCGGCGGCTGGCTGCCGCCCGGCTCCACCACGGCGGTGCCGCGCGCCAGGTCGCCGGCCAGGGCGTACGTCGTGCCGGCGATGGTCACCGTCCAGTTGGACGGGGTGGACACCGGCAGGTAGTAGTTGAAGGCCAGGTCGACGGTGGCGCCCGGGGCGAGCGACTGCCAGGCCGGCAGCTTCAGCGACACCCGCTGGAAGTCGCCCTTCAGCCCGCCGACGTTGTTCCCGCTGTGCCCGCTGCTGATCACCTTCGTACCGAAGCCGGACTGGTCCGAGGCGTTGTTCGGGGCCGAGGTGCCGTAGTCGAACTGGAACTCGGTCCCGCCGGGCAGCGTGGTGCCGGTGTTGTTGGTGATCTTGAGCTTCGGGGTGATCGGGTAGTTGGAGTCGCCGAGCTTGAAGTCGGTGAACTCCGTCTTCACGGCCACGGCCTGCGCCGGCAGCGCGCCGCCCGCCTTCTTCGCCCCGTACGGAGCGGCCGCCTTGAACCTGTCGTACATCAGCGACGTGAGCGTGTCCCCGGGCTCGTACTGGCCCTTGGCCGCGTTGAAGGAGTAGTCGCCCGCGAGCTCCCACACCATGGTCCCGCCGATGCCGCGGTCGACGACGTAGTCCGCCTTGGCGCCGACCGACTGCTCGTCCTCGGTGGACAGGAAGACCTTCTTCTGCGCGTTCCACAGCCACGGCGCCACCAGGGTGGAGTCGTACTTGCGGGTGTAGGTGCCGGTCAGGGTGGTGTTCGCCGGGAAGCCGTACCGGGTGACGTAGTCGCCGACGACGCCCTTCTCGAGGTTCTTCGCGTGCCACATCGGGTTCGAGCCGGCCGGGGACTCCTGGCCGCTGGTGTCCTTGTCGTGCCACAGGTTGTCGATGCCGACCGCGCCGTCGCCGCACTTGGTCAGGCCCGAGCCGGCCGGGCAGGCCGTGGCCGCGGCCTTGCCCCACAGGCCGTCGGTGCCGCCCTGGACGTTCTTGAAGCCGCGGGTGTAGTAGGGCAGGCCGATGTTGATCCGGCCGGCCGGCATGGAGCCGCGGAAGTAGTGGTAGGCCCAGTCGGCGTTGAGGTAGCCGATGCCGCCGTACTGCTGGCTGCCGTAGACGCCGGCCGCGGCCAGTTCGGCGTCCTTGCCGTCGTCGAAGAGCGAGGCGTTCGGGCCGACGTACTCGTTCCAGGCGCCGTGCAGGTCGTAGGACATGATGTTGACGTAGTCCAGGTACTGCTGCATCTGGAACGTCTCCATGCCGCGCAGCAGGTAGCCGGAGGACGGGGCGGCCACGGTCAGCAGGTAGTGCCTGCCGTCGGCGGCGCCGGCGCGGTCCAGCTTCTCGCGCAGGGTCTTCATCAGGGCGGCGTAGCCCTGGACGAGGCCGGCGCGTCGGGCGTTGGCGAGCTGCCAGTCCAGCGGGTTGCCGGCGTCCTTCATCGTGGTCGGGTACTCGTAGTCGATGTCGACGCCGTTGAACCCGTACTTCTTGATGAACGCGACCGTGGAGTCGGCGAAGGTGTCGATGCCGGCCTGGTTGACGGAGCCGTCGGCCTTGGTGGCCATCGCGTAGAAGCCGCCCGAGTTCACGCGGGCGCCGCTGTCGTCGAAGTAGCCGCCGGTCTCGGCCCAGCCGCCGACGGAGACGAGGGTCTTCACGTTCGGGTACTGCTTCTTGAACTTGTTCAGCAGATTGAAGTGGCCCTTGTAGGGGAGGGCGGGGTCCATCTCGGCGCCCGCGACGCCCGGCCACGTCATGCCCGTGGCGGCGTTCTCCGGGCCGTCCGCGCCGACGGAGATCTTGTTGTCGGAGCCGACGTGGGCGAAGGCGTAGTTCAGATGGGTGACCTTGGACCACGGGATGTTGTTGGCGAGGTAGGCCGGGGTGCCGTCCTTGCCGGTCCGCCAGCCGGTGAAGTATCCGATGACGCGCCTCTGGTGGTCGGCCCCCATCTTCTCGCGGCCCTCGGAGTCGTAGACCGAGCAGTAGGGGACGTCGACGCCGGCCGTCCTGTAGAGCCCGTCCGGCCGACAGCTCTCGTTGTCGGCGGCGTGCGAGACGCCCGCCGAGAGCCCGCCCGCCAGCAGCCCGGCGATCGCCGCGCCGGATGCCAGGAGCAATGCCCTTGTACGTGTGGGGGACAGCATGGTGCCTCCTGGGGAGGGGAGGGATGTGCAGGACACAACAAGCAGGAAAGTGATGCGTGTTGCCCGTGACGTGCGCACATCTGACGGGCCGTCTCCCGGGGAGGGTGAAGGGAACGTTAAGAGGACTAGACCATGCCGTCAATAGGTCTGGACCAATCCGGTCCGCACTTGACGGACTCCCGTACGAGCACCCCCCTGTGACCCAGGCCACAGCGCTTCGCCTGCATGGCCCCCGATCACCCGTGGCAGACTGGCAGGAGTACCAACAAGCAGCGCACTCCGGGGTCGGTGTAATTCCGAACCGGCGGTATAGTCCGCGACCCGTCCGCAGCCAGCGGCCGGTTGACCAGGTGAAATTCCTGGACCGACGGTGAAAGTCCGGATGGGAGGCAGTGCGCGGCGGGCAGTCACACCGGTACGCCGCCGTCGGCGGTCCACCGTGCACCTCCGCATCCCTGCGGACGGGCACCGAGCGGACCGTTTCTCCGGCCTCGGCGTCCCCGCGTGCCTGTACCGCTCACTCTGTCGTATTCCGACAGGCCCCGGAGTCCGTGCCCGATGAGGCAGGAGGACCCGGTGGCATCCCACGACGCCGCACCGCACGCACCGCACGACGCGGACGCCCGTGCCATGCGCCGCGCCATCGCGCTCGCCTCCCGCGGCCTCGGCTCCACCAGCCCCAACCCGGTCGTCGGCTGCGTCATCGCCGACGCCGGCGGCACCGTCGTCGGCGAGGGCTGGCACCAGCGCGCCGGCGGCCCCCACGCCGAGGTCCACGCCCTGCGCGCGGCCGGCGAGGCCGCCCGCGGAGCCACCGCCTACGTCACCCTCGAACCCTGCAACCACACCGGCCGCACCGGCCCCTGCGCCCAGGCCCTGATCGAGGCCGGCGTCACCCGCGTGGTCTACGCCGTCCCCGACCCGAACCCGCAGGCCAGCGGCGGCGCCGCCACCCTGCGCGCCGCCGGGGTCACCGCCGAGTCCGGGCTCCTGCAGGCCGAGGCCGAAGCCGGCAACGCCGCCTGGCTCACCTCCGTACGCCTCGGCCGCCCCCACGTCACCTGGAAGTACGCCGCCACCCTCGACGGGCGCAGCGCCGCCGCCGACGGCAGCAGCCGCTGGATCACCTGCCCCGAATCCCGCGCCGACGTCCACCGGCTGCGCGCCGAGGCCGACGCCGTCCTCGTCGGCACCGGCACCCTGCGCACCGACGACCCCCACCTGGCCGTCCGCGGCATCGAGGGCGCCACCCAGCCCCTGCGCGTCGCCGTCGACACCCGCGCCGGCCTCCTGCCGACCGCCCGGATCCTCGACGACGCCGCGCCCACCCTCCTCGTCACCGCAGAGGACGCCGACACCCGGCACCTGCCCGGCATCGACGTGCTCCGCCTGCCCCTGCACGACGGCCGCATCGCCGTCCACGACCTGCTCGACCAGCTGTTTGCCCGCGGCGTGCGCTCCGTCCTCCTCGAAGGCGGCCCCACCCTGGCCGGAGCCTTCCTCGAAGCCGGCGCCGTCGACCGCGTCATCGGCTACCTCGCCCCGGCTCTCCTCGGCGCCGGACCCGCCGCCCTCGCCGGCGCCGGCATCACGAACATCGCCCACGCGGTCCGCCTCGAGATCACCGAGGCCGTCCGCACCGGCACCGATCTGCGCATCACCGCCGTCCCCACCACCGCCCCCAAGGAGCACTGAGTGTTCACCGGAATCGTCGAAGAACTGGGCGAGGTCACCGCCATCGAGCAGCTCTCGGAGGCCTCCCGCTTCCGCCTGCGCGGCCCCGTCGTCACCGACGGCGCCAAGCACGGCGACTCCATCGCCGTGAACGGCGTCTGCCTGACCGTCGTGGAGACCGCCGACGGCGAGTTCACCGCCGACGTCATGCAGGAGACCCTCAATCGCTCCAGCCTCGGCGCCCTGCACACCGGCTCCCGCGTCAACCTGGAGCGCCCCATGGCCCTCGGCGGACGGCTCGGCGGCCACCTCGTCCAGGGACACGTGGACGGCACCGGCGAGATCATCTCCCGCACCCCCTCCGAGCACTGGGAGATCGTCAAGATCTCCCTGCCGGAGAACCTCGCAAGGTACGTCGTAGAAAAGGGCTCTATCACTGTGGACGGCGTCAGCCTCACCGTGGTCGAGGCCGCCGCCGACTACTTCACCATCAGCCTCATCCCCACCACCCTCGCGCTGACCACGCTCGGTATCAAGCAGCCCGGCGACCCGGTCAACCTCGAGGTCGACGTCCTCGCCAAGTACGTCGAACGCCTGCTCGCCGCCGGCGTGAACCCCCTGGCCGCGACCGCCGACGAGGGCAAGGAGACGCACCGGTGAACGCCCTGACCTGGCTCAACACGGAGGCGTTCACCGTCTTCGGGCAGAAGGTCATCTGGTCCGACATGATCGGCAACCTGATGGGCCTGGCCGCCCTCGCCCTCGGCTGGCGCCGCTCCATATGGACCTGGCCCGCCCAGCTGCTGTCCGGCCTGATCCTCATCGCCGCGTACGCCTCCGCCCACCTCGCCGGCGGCGTCGGCAAGCAGCTCCTCGTCATCGGCGTGGCCGCCTGGGGCTGGCGCGCCTGGCAGCTCGGCAGGCGCCAGGCCCAGGACGGCTCCATCGCCGTGCGCACCGCCACCTGGACCGAGCGCGGCCTGCTGCTGGCCGGCGCGGCCCTCGGCACCCTCGCCGTCGGCGGACTGTTCACCCTCTACCCGGACCTGTCCTGGAACCCGTGGGCCGACGCCTACATCTTCGTCGGCACGCTCGTCGCCATGGCCGCCCAGGCCCGCGGCCTCGTCGAGTTCTGGCTCGCCTGGCTCCTGGTCGACCTGGTCGGCGTCCCCCTCGCCTTCACCGGCGGGCTGGCCTTCTCCGGCCTCGTCTACGTCGTCTACTTCGCGCTCGTCGTGTGGGGCGCCTACGACTGGTACCAGCGCTCGCGCACCACCTCCGCCCCGGCCCTGGAAGGAGCAACGGCATGAACTCCCTCAAGCCCGTCCCCGACTTCGACGCCCTCCTCGAGGAATCCTTCCGGCTCGACCCCGTCGAGCAGGCCATCCGCGACATCGCGGCCGGCCGGCCGGTCGTGGTCGTCGACGACGAGGACCGCGAGAACGAGGGCGACCTCGTCGTCGCCGCGGAGAAGATCACCCCCGAGATCGTCGCGTTCATGATGAGCGAGTGCCGCGGCCTGATCTGCGCCCCCATGGAGGGCCCCGAGCTGGACCGGCTCGAACTGCCCCAGATGGTCCAGCACAACACCGAGTCGATGAAGACCGCCTTCACCGTCTCCGTCGACGCGAGCGCCGCCCACGGCGTGACCACCGGCATCTCCGCCGCCGACCGCGCCACGACCCTGCGCATGCTCGCCGACGGCGTCTCCGGGCCCGCGGACTTCGTCCGCCCCGGCCACATCTTCCCGCTGCGCGCCAAGTCCGGCGGCGTCCTGGTCCGCAACGGCCACACCGAGGCCGCCGTCGACCTCGCCCGCCTCGCGGGACTGCGCCCCGTCGGCGCGATCGTGGAGATCGCCGGCGAGGACGGCGTCATGCTGCGCCTGCCCGAACTGATCCCCTTCGCCCGCAAGCACGGCCTGACGATCATCTCCATCGAGGACCTGATCGCCTACCGCCGCTCCGCCGAGCCCACCGTCCGCCGCGAGGCCGAGGTCAACCTGCCGACATCCTTCGGCGAGTTCACCGCGTACGGCTACCGCTCCACCGTCGACGGCGTCGAGCACGTCGCCCTCGTCCACGGCGAGATCGGCGACGGCTCCGACATCCTGGTCCGGGTCCACTCCGAGTGCCTGACCGGCGACATCTTCCACTCCCTGCGCTGCGACTGCGGCCCCCAGCTGCACGCCTCCATGGCCCGCATCACGGCCGAGGGCCGCGGCGTGGTCGTCTACCTGCGCGGCCACGAGGGCCGCGGCATCGGACTGGTGTCCAAGCTGCGCGCGTACGAGCTCCAGGAGCGAGGCCGCGACACCCTCGACGCCAACCTGGAGCTCGGCCTGCCCGCCGACGCCCGCGACTACGGCGCCGGCGCGCAGATCCTCGCCGACCTCGGCGTCCGCAGCGTCCGCCTGCTGACCAACAACCCCGACAAGTCCGCCGCCCTCGTCCGCCACGGCATCGACGTGGGCGCCCGGGAGCCCATGCCGGTCGAGGCGGGCGAGCACAATCTGCGGTACCTGCGCACCAAGCGGGACCGGATGGGCCACGACCTGCCCTGGCTGGGCGAGCCCGTACCGGCGTCGACCTGCGGCAACCAGTAACGACGGCACCACACCCCCGAGAAACACCGCACCACACCACACCACGAACCACCGAGGAGTACAGCAGTGAGCGGCAAGGGCGCACCCGAACTGAGCGTGAGGAACTGCGGAGACCTGCGGGTCGCCGTCATCGCGGCACAGTGGCACGAGAAGGTCATGGACGGCCTCGTCGACGGCGCCCTGCGCGCCCTGCACGAGCTGGGCATCGACGAGCCCACCCTGCTCCGGGTCCCCGGCAGCTTCGAGCTCCCGGTCGTGGCAAAGGTACTCGCCGGTCGCGGTTACGATGCCGTAGTCGCCCTCGGAGTGGTCATCCGCGGCGGCACCCCGCACTTCGACTACGTCTGCCAGGGCGTCACCCAGGGCCTGGTACAGGTGTCGATCGACACCGGAGTCCCCGTCGGCTTCGGTGTCCTGACCTGCGACAACGAGGAGCAGGCGCTGGACCGCGCCGGCCTCGAGGGCTCGAACGAGGACAAGGGGCACGAAGCGGTCATCGCCGCCGTCTCCACCGCAGCCACCCTGCGGTCCGTCAGCGAACCCTGGCGCTGATCGGCAGCGGAGAACCCCTTATTCTGAGGACCATCATGGCGAACGAACCCACCAAGAGTTTCGAAGAGCTCTTCGCAGAGCTCCAGCTCAAGGCCGCTGAAGGCGACCCCGCCACCTCCCGTACCGCCGAGCTGGTCGCCAAGGGCGTCCATGCCATCGGCAAGAAGGTCGTCGAGGAGGCCGCCGAGGTCTGGATGGCCGCCGAGTACGAGGGCAAGGAAGCCGCCGCCGAGGAGATCTCCCAGCTGCTGTACCACGTCCAGGTGATGATGGTGGCCCGCGGGATCTCCCTCGACGAGGTCTACAAGCACCTCTAGGCCCGCAGGCCGACACCGGGCCTGCCGGGCCACCGGTCCGCAGCACCACAGGGGTCCTCCGCGGCCCCTCCGCACAACCCCCGCACCACACACCGCGTCCGCACCACGCATCCCACCGCATCCCGCAGTGAAGGAAGAAAACCCATGCTCCGCATCGCCGTCCCCAACAAGGGCTCACTCTCCGGAGCGGCGTCGGCGATGCTCCATGAGGCCGGCTACCGCCAGCGCAAGGAGTCCAAGGAGCTCGTGGTCGTCGACCTCGAGAACGAGGTCGAGTTCTTCTACCTCCGCCCCAAGGACATCGCGATCTACGTGGCCTCGGGCCGGCTCGACATCGGCATCACCGGCCGCGACCTGCTGCTCGACTCGGGGGCCAACGCTGAGGAGATCCTGCCGCTCGGCTTCGGCCGGTCCACCTTCCGCTACGCCACCCGCCCCGGCACCGCCAAGGGCCCCGAGGACTTCCACGGGATGACGATCGCCACCTCGTACGAGGGAATCGTCGCCAAGCACCTGGCCGACCACGGCATCGACGCCTCCGTCGTCCACCTGGACGGCGCGGTCGAGACCGCCATCCAGCTCGGCGTCGCCGAGGTCATCGCGGACGTCGTCGAGACCGGCACCAGCCTGCGCAACGCCGGGCTCCAGGTCATCGGCGACCCGATCATGACCTCCGAGGCCGTCGTCATCCGCCGCAACGGCGCCGACACCGACAACCCGCAGGTCCAGCAGTTCCTGCGGCGCCTGCAGGGCGTCCTGGTGGCCCGCAGCTACGTGATGATGGACTACGACTGCCGCGCCGAGCACCTGGAGCGCGCCGTCGCCCTCACCCCGGGCCTGGAGTCCCCGACGGTCTCCCCGCTGCACAACGAGGGCTGGGTCGCCGTCCGCGCGATGGTCCCCGCCAAGGAGGCCCAGCGGATCATGGACGACCTGTACGAGCTCGGCGCGCGTGCGATCCTCACCACCTCGATCCACGCCTGCCGCCTGTGACGAACCGCACGTGAGCCGTATCTGACCCGCCCGTACCCGGCCGCGCGTGACCCGTACGCGATCCGTACGCCGTCACCCGGCCCGTACGCCACCCGAAGAAGGCAACACCAGCATCATGGCCGAGTCCGCCGCACAGCCCGCCCTTCCCGCCCTGCCGGTCACCTTCCGGCCGACCCGCACCCGGGTGGTCCTGCTGAGCGTCGGGCTCGCCATGTTCGTGACGATCACCTCGATCGCCTTCCTGCTGGAGAACCTCAGCCCGGGCGAGCGGGCCAGCTTCGTCTTCACCGCCGCCCTCATGACCTCCGTCCTCGTCCTGCTCAGCCGCCCCAAGGTGGTCGCGGACGAGGCCGGCGTGACCGTCGTCAACCTGACCACCACCCGCCGCCTGGAGTGGGCGCAGATCCTGCGCGTCAACCTCCGCCCCGGCGACCCGTGGGTGTTCCTGGACCTCAACGACGGCACCAGCCTGCCCGCCCTCGGCATCCAGCCGGGTGTCGCCAAGCAGCAGGCCATCGGCGACGCGCGCGCCCTGCGCGCACTCGCCGAGACCCGGGGAACCGGGCAGCACGACCACTGAGCAGGGCGCCGGGCCGCCCGCCCGGCAGCCCGCCCGGCCCAAGCCGATCGCTGCGTCCCATTGCGGCGACGATCTCAATGACTACCCTGGTGGCGGGGCGCAGCCGTGCGCCCTCCCACCGGCCCCGGGACCCCGAGGCCCGCGGGCACCTGCGACTTGAGGAGTGACTCCCTCCAGCAATGGACGGATCGTCCGGTAGTACCCGCGCCGCCCTCCCCGCGGAGGCGGCGGCATGACCATCCCGCTACTCCTGCTCCTGGCGGCCTTCGCCCTGATCCTCGCCAACGGCTTCTTCGTGGCGGCCGAATTCGGCCTCGTCACCGTGGAACGGCCCGAGGCCGAACGCGCCGCAGCCGACGGCGACCGCCGTGCCCGCACGGTGGTCGCGGCCCTGCGGGAGCTGTCCTTCCAGCTCTCCGGCACCCAGCTCGGCATCACCATCACCTCCCTCGTGGTCGGCATGCTCGCCGAACCGGCCCTCGCCGCACTGCTGACCGGGCCGCTCACGGCCACCGGCCTGCCCGCGGGAGCCGTCTCCGGCGCCGCCGTGTTCATCGGCATGCTGCTCGCCTCCGCCGTCCAGATGGTCGTCGGCGAGCTCGTCCCGAAGAACTGGGCGGTCTCCCGGCCGCTCCAGGTGGCCCGCTTCGTGGCCGGTCCGCAAGCGCTGTTCTCCCGCGCCTTCCGGCCGGTCATCGCCGCCCTCAACGCCGTCGCCAACCGGCTGGTCCGGGCGCTCGGCGTGGAACCCGCCGAGGAGATGGCCTCCGCCCGCACCCCCGGCGAACTGGTCTCCCTGGTCCGCCATTCGGCGCAGGCCGGCGCCCTCGAACAGGACACCGCCGACCTCTTCGTACGGACCCTGTCGCTGGGCGAGCTCACGGCCCAGCACGTCATGACGCCCCGGGTGAAGGTCAGCGCCCTGCAGCACACGGCCACCGCCGCCGACGTGCTCAACCTGACCCGCGCCACCGGGCTGTCCCGCTTCCCGGTCTACCGCGAGCGCATCGACGAGGTCGCCGGCGTCGTCCACCTCAAGGACGCCCTCGCCGTGCCCGAAGCCGAACGCGCCCGCACCACGGTCGGCCGGATCTGCGTCGCCCCGCTGCTGGTGCCCGGCTCCCTGCCGGTGCAGCCGCTGCTGGAGCGGCTGCGCAGCGAACAGCCCATGGCCGTCGTCGTCGACGAGTACGGCGGCACCGCCGGCGTGGTCACCCTGGAGGACATCGTGGAAGAGCTCGTGGGCGAGGTCCGCGACGAGCACGACTTCGCCGAGGACGACGGCCCCGAACTGGCCGCCGTCCCCGCCGAGGACGGCCGCCCCTCGTGGGAGGCCGACGGCAGCTGCCGCGTGCACACCCTGCGCCGGATAGGCCTGGAGGTACCCGAAGGCCCGTACGAGACCGTCGCCGGCCTCGTCGCGGACCTGCTGGGCCGGATCCCCGCCCCCGGCGACCGCGCCGAACTGCCCGGCTGGAAGCTGTCCGTCCGCCAGGTCGGCCGCTACCGCGCCGAGCGGGTCCGCCTCGTGCGCACCGCGGCCGGACCGGCCGTCCCGGCCGAGCTCGAGGCGGCCGGCCGGTGAACGCGCTCCAGCTCCTCTTCGCCCTGCTCCTGGTCCTGGCCAACGGTTTCTTCGTCGGCGCCGAGTTCGCCCTCGTCTCCGTGCGCCGCAGCCAGATCGAGCCCCTCGCCGCCGACTCCGCTCGGGCCCGGCAGGTCCTGCACGGCCTGGAGAACCTGCCGCGGATGATGGCCGCGGCCCAGTTCGGCATCACCCTGTGCTCCCTCACCCTCGGAGCGGTCGCCGAACCCACCGTGGCCCGGCTGATGGAGCCCGTCTTCCACGCCGCCCACATACCGGCCGGGCTGATCCACCCGCTCGGCTACGCCGTGGCGCTCGCCGCCGTGGTCTTCCTGCACCTGGTCATCGGCGAGATGGTCCCCAAGAACCTCGCCATGGCCGCCCCCGAGAAGACCGCCCTGTGGTTCAGCCCCGGACTGGTCGCCTTCGCCCGCCTGTGCGGGCCGATCACGACCTTCCTGGGGGCCTGCGCGGCGCTGGTCCTGCGCCTGTTCAAGGTGGAGCCCAAGGACGAGGTAGAAGCCGTGTACACCAGTGCGCAGCTGGGCCGGCTCGTCGAGGACTCCCGGCAGGCCGGGCTGCTGGAGCCCGGCGAGCAGGAGCGCCTCGAAGACGCCCTCGAGCTGGGCAGCCGCCTCGTCACCGACGTCCTGCTGGCCCGGGACCGGCTGGTCACCGTCGGGCCCTCGGCGACGCCGCGCCAGATCGAACAGCTGACGGTCCGGACCGGGTACTCCCGCTTCCCGGTCCGCTCCGAAGGCGGCGCCTTCATGGGCTACCTGCACGTCAAGGACGTTCTGGACCTGGAGGACCGCGAACGGGCGGTCCCGCAGCGGGTGTGGCGCCGCATGCCGACGCTGTCCTCCACGCTGCCCCTGGACGACGCCCTGACCGTCATGCGGCACGACGCCACCCATCTGCCACCCAGCTCTCCGGCAACGCCGTCTTCACCAACATCGAGATCGGACGCGACGCCTCCACCCTCGACAAGGGACCGGCCGAAGCCGTCGGCAT
>NZ_JBEYXK010000143.1:0-13663 GCF_040645035.1 Streptomyces sp. NPDC046876
CGACTCCACCGCCGCTACGAACGCAAGGCCGAGCACTTCCTCGCCTTCACCAGCATCGCCTGCACCCTCATCTGCTACCGCAGGCTCGCCAAATGTGATGGCCTCTAAGACTCGCATGAACGGCTGGAGAGCCATCGTCTTCTGCCAGCTACTGGTACCAGCGCCTGCCCCGTACCACCAGGACATCTGGAGCGCGGTGGGAACACTCCCTACCTCGTCAAGAGTGCTCGCCTCGCGGCCCCGCGCCTGTCTACGCCTCGCTGCGCGCCCCAGCTCCGTCTGCCGCGCGGGTGAGCAAGCCGACACGGTGCAAGACATACAGCCCGCAACGACTGGGGTGGCCGCCTCCGCGGCTTAGCCGCCTCCCCGAGACGAGTCCCGCCGAGCAAGAACAAGGGGCCGCCTCCGAGTTGACGTGGCAGGGCCGGGCCCTGAATATATTCGGCCGCGAACCGGGCTGGCCGCCAGCCAAAACCGCGTCGCCAACGTACGTTCTAGACACACAGCCTTCCATCGCGAAGGCTCCGGCAAAGCCAAATTGGACCCAACTTGCGACCTTCTGTCATGCGATTTCTACTGGAAGTGAGCGCCGGACACGGCTGGAGCGACTTCACCCATGGCAATACCCCCCACGGGGAGGGTTTAAATGTCCTCAAATGTATTGCCGGTCATAGCATCCGGAACAATTGGTGCAGCGGCGGCTCTACTAAGCCAGTATCTGTCCAGCCGAGCAGCCCAGGCCCGCCACAAGATGGACATCGCACTCAAAAAGAGAGAGTCGTGGAACTCTTTCATCTTGCCGGCAGCCACCCTTCGCGCCGACGCTTACGAAAAAATCTACGACCACCTGCAAGGTGTCACCGAAGCGAGAAGGTTGAGCATTGAAGATTATAAGCTCATTCGGCGTCAGCTCATTTATCTTCCTAAAGACACGAAGAATGCCCTAGTGAGGACTCTTACCCAACTTCTCCGAGCAGTGCGAGAGAAAGACGAAGATGCGGTTATACGCTGCATTACGGAAGTTGAAAGCCTGCAGGCTGAGCTTCGGCGCTTGCTGGGTCTAGAGGCGATCGAAAGGTACGTCGACAACTTGTCAACCGAACCTACGGCATAGAGAAACGAAATTGTTCACTCAGGAGGGACCATGTCTCTCAATAGCCCAAATTGGGGAGAGTTTCCGGAGGATTTCAGCCAGGCGTCACCTCAAGCTTCTCTTCTCGAAGAGGTCGAGAAGAGCGTGGCGGCAGAGCTAGATCGGGCTCAAGGTCTAATCACTCCCGACTGGGCGTCAGTAGTAATCAACATCGAGCCTTCCGCAATACCGAGAGAGACAGCGGATCCGCGTCGCATAATTGAAGTAATTGAGCGAGAATTCAATTGCACTTACGATATCTCCAAGGTGGCTGCAATAAATCCCCAGGTTTCAGACGTTGCAGCACTAGCTCACGAAATAAAGACCGATCAAATCGTTGGCTTCAACGGCGGGTGGATCCAGTACCGCGGCCTTGAACGCGTCACCATGATAGATGATTTTCGTTTCGGCCAACAAACATTGGCGGCCACAGTAAAGGGAACCACGGAAGAGGCTTCCTACGTCTGCGGGAGACTAGCCAGTCTTCTATGGGAAGCTGCTGGCGTACCACGAAAATGGGATGAGTTGGCCCCCTTGGCGGAGGCCCACGCCTACCGAACTTCCACGCTGGTGGATCTAGGCGTTCCTCTGCTAAGCCTCCTATCGCCCACCTTTCATGAATTCGTGAGGAAGATTTGCTCGCTAGGCGGGGACGCTAAGTATATGGGGTCGTTCGGCTCTCGTGCCGCAAAATTTAACTTCGACCCTCTCGTGGTGCCCCATTGCCGGGAAATTGACCTACAAATTGCTCTATTCGATGAGATTTCAGGCGTTCAAGAGGAGTGTACATTCAACCTGCTGCTACATAGTCGCCCGGATGCAAATCGCTCACGCGTCAAGATCATGAGCGAATTGGAGTCGTCTAAGCACAGCGATATAGTCCTAGCGCTAATAGCGAAGCTCAGGGCTGCCGACGCAGCTGCTAAGAAGTGATAAAGAAAGTGTCTGCCTGCGATCCCGTTCTGCTGAATCCAAGCAGGCTCGGGTCCTAGGCTCCCGATCGACGGAGCGGACTCCTCCGGTGACTTCGCGGTGGCGTTGGTCCCCGTCAGGGCAACCCGGAGAATATGCGGGTCAGGCCGGTCGCGGTGGGCGACAGAGCCGGTCTCTTTTAAGTACTTAGCCGCAGGGTCGAGTCCTGCCGGGGCACTCGCACCACCCCAGCCGAAGCCCTCCCGCGGGAGGGCTTCCGTGCGTCCGGGGTCTGTGTCCCGCCTTGCCCTTGCCCGGAATATGGAATTCAGCCGGTGGGGGCGGCTTCGGTGCGGAGGCGGGGTTTATCGGGTTTGCCCTGGGAGGTCAAGGGGAGTTCTGCGCGCCAGAACACCGTCGTGGGGCGGTGGGCCGCGGAGAGGGTTTTCTCCACCAGGGCGCAGGCCTCGGCCGCCGTGGCCGGATCGGGGGCGTGGCCGGGGGCCGGGACCAGGAAGGCGCAGACCTCCTCGCCCGCCGTCGGATGCGGGCGGCCCACCACGGCCGCCTGGGCGATCGCGGGGTGCCGGGTCAGGGCCGCCTCCACCGGCAGGCAGTAGACGTTGTCCCCGTCGACCATCACCGCGTCGGCCAGGCGGTCGTCGAGGTGGAGGTAACCGTCCGGGTCGAGGTGCCCCAGGTCTCCGGTGCGCAGCCAGCCGTCGCGGATCGTGGCCGCGGTCAGGTCGGGGCGGCCCCAGTAGCCGGTCATCATGGCCGCCGAGCGGGTCCACACCTCGCCCGTGCTCCCGGTCGGCAGCGGCCGGCCCGCCGCGTCGCGGACCTCGACCTCCACCCCGGGGGCCGGCCGCCCGACCGAGGCGAGCAGGCCCGGCCGGTCGGCGACGGCGGCCTCGTGGTCGGCGACGGTGAGGCGGCAGATCACCGCGGCCTCGTTCATGCCGTAGCCCTGCTGCCAGCGGCCGCCCCACCGGGTCACGGCCTGCCGCAGCCGCTCGGGCAGGATCGGGGCGGCCCCGTACGAGATCACGCTCAGGCCGGGGATCCCGGCGGCCGTCGCGGGATCGTCGAGCAGGCGGTAGACCATGCCGGGCATCAGGTACGTGGCCACGGGCCCGAGCCGTCGGCAGGCGGCCGCGAACTCCCGCGGCTCGAAGGCGGCCAGGATCTCCGTACGGCCTCCGGCGCGCAGCTGTTCCAGGCAGCGCCCGCCGGCGCGCTGGGCCAGCGAGGTGACGGACACGTACGTCGGGGGCGGGGGGATTTCGCCGCTTGGGCGCAGCCCCGGCGCCTCCCGGCCCGCGCGGCCGTCCGTCCGGGACGCGAGGGCGCCGAACGTGGAGGCCACGCCCTTCGGCACGCCGGTCGTGCCGCTGGTGTACGTGACGCGGGCGATGTCGTCCTCCCGCGCGGCCACGGGCAGCGGCGCCGCGGGCCGGCGGGCCGCCGCCGCCAGCAGCTCGTCCAGTTCCAGCCGGGCCGCGGCCGCGGTGTCCGGCACCGGGATGTCGTGCACCACCAGCTGGGGCCGGCAGTCGCGGAGGATGAAGTCCAGCCCGTACGTGGCGGGGTCCGTGACGACCTGGGTCAGCCGTGCGCCCAGCAGATGGGCCGCCAGCCGCACCTGGACCACCTCCGGCCGGTTGCCGCCGAAGACGCAGGCCAGCCCGGTGCCCCGGCCGACACCGCGGTCGGCCAGCTCGCCGGCCAGCCGGTACACCAGCTCCAGCAGCCCGGAGTAGTCCAGCAGGCGGCCCGCGCCGCCGAGCGCGGGCCGGCTCCCGTACCGCTCCAACGCGCCCACCAGGTCCGCGACGTACCGTGCAGCCGCAGCAGCCATGCCCTGCCCTCCCGCTTTCTCCTCCGCAGGGGAGGCAACCGCCGACCGCCGACCGCCGACCGCCGATGGCCGTGGCCGACCGTACGGCTCCGTACCGCCGGACCGACCGGCCGTTTCCGCCGTGCGCTGTTGACGCCCGGGGGCTCCGGCGGCCCAGCATGGGCGTATGACGGATGCCTCCCGTGCACGCTCGTTCAGTACGGCCGCCGCGCGCTACGCCGACCACCGTCCCTCCTACCCGCCCGCGCTCCTCGACGCACTGCAGGAACTCTCCGGGATCCCGCCGACCGGCGCGCGGGTCGCCGACGTCGGCGCCGGCACCGGTATCGCGACCGCCCTGCTGCACGCCCGGGGGGCCAGGGTGGTGGCGGTCGAGCCGGGGGCGGGCATGGCCGCGGAGCTGCGGCGCCGCCACCCGCGGATTCCGCTCGTCCGGGGGGACGGGGACCGGCTGCCGTTCGCAGCGGGGTCCCTCGATCTGCTGACGTACGCGCAGTCCTGGCACTGGACCGACCCGTCGCGTTCGGTGCCCGAGGCCCTGCGCGTCCTGCGCCCGGGCGGGGCGCTGGCGGTCTTCTCGAACGACCCGGACGTCGGCGTGGAGTGGATAGCCGCGCAGGAGGCGCGGATCGAGGAACGTTTCGGCCCCGGCTTCTACATCAACGAACGCCCCCGCTCCGCGGGCGGCCTGGAGTTCACCACGCGCCTGCTGCGCTGGGCGCGGCGGGTGCCGGTGGACTTCCACCTGGCCAAGCTGTCCACCCATTCGCTCTTCCTGGTCGGGGAGCCCGGCACGGACGCCTTCCTCGCCGAGGAGCGCGAACGGCTCCTGGCCCTGTTCCCGGACGGCCTGCTCGTGGAGCACTACGTGGTCGATCTGAGCGTGGCCGTACGTCCGCCCCTGCGCCCCTCGCCCGCGGTCCCGGCCGCATTACCTGACAAGTAATCGATCTCCGAAGCCCCCGCTGACATCGTGATCTCACCGCCGGGGGGCGCGCACTCGCCCCCCGACGGGACGTCAATCGAGCACGTCAGGACCACGATCGGGGAGTCGGCCATGAAGGCAGCACAGCAGCAGGCGTCGCAGGCATCGCAGGCATCGCAGCCGTCGCAAGCACCGCAGGCACCGCAGGCGGAGCAGGCGGAGCAGGGACCGCAGGCGAAGCAGGCGGGCGCGTCGCGGGGGCGGCGGGCCGGGCTGGCCGCGGCGGCCGCCCTCGCGGCCGGGCTGTCGTTCGCCGTGACCGCCACCGCTCCGGCCGGCTCCGCCACAGCGGCCTCGGCGGCCGGCCAGGCCGTGAACCCGGGCGCCGGCGGCACCTGCGCCGAGGTCCACGGCAAGATCGACCGGCTGGAGGGCCGGATCACCCCGAACAACTGCGCCTTCCTCAAGCGCCAGATCGCCTTCGGCGAGGCCCCCACCGGCACCCCGCCCGCGCCGCGCGACCTCACCCACCCGCGCGTCCAGGCGTACCTGGACATCTTCGCCGACGACGCCACCCTGTGGGAGGCGGGCGGCGCCCCGCAGCGCGGCCGCACCGTGATCGGCAACTCGATCACCAACTCGCTGCGCCTGGCCCCGGAGCTGCGCTACCGCGGGACCGACGTGGTCGCGGACGGGGCCGTGGTGATGTTCGGGCAGCGCAACGAGATCACGGTGGCCGGCCGCACGGTGTCGTACCCGCAGATCGCCCGGAACGTGCTCTCCGACGACGGCAAGACGATGCAGGCCCGCCGCTACTACGACCGCCACGAGCTGTTCAAGCCGATCGCCCCCGAACTGCGGCCCCTCTTCGACGGGATCGCCGACGCGCCCGGCGGCGGGCAGGGCGGACAGGACGGACAGGGGAACCGGGGCGGGCGGGCGCCGGAACGTTTCCGCGCCGAGGAGGTCACCGCCCGGCTGGCCGCCTGGAACAGCGGTGACGTCTCCGCCCTCACCGGCCGGATGGCGGGGGCAAGGCTGGCCGGCCCGGGCCTGGGGCAGCCGCTGGCCACGGACGCGGCGAAGACGGCGTACCTGAAGCGGTTCTTCGAGAAGGCCGACGTCGAACTGAAGGCGGGCCAGATCGCGTTCGGTGCGACCACGACGTACGTGGAGTGGCACGGCACGGTGACCGTGACCGTGACCGACGGAACGGGTGAGGAGGCCAAGGAGCGCAAGGACATCCCGTTCGGGATCGTCGAGCGCTTCGGCCCCGGCGGCGAGTGGGAGCTCTCCTTCGACACGCTGCCCCTGATCGCCGACAACAACACGATCGGCTCTCTGTACCAGCGTCTCGCCGCGGCCGGTAAGTAGGGACCGCGGCGGTATGGAACCGGTCCCACCCGACGGGGGCACGGGCGGGACCGGTGGTTCGGGGAAGGGCCGCGGCGCGGCCTGTTACTGCGCGGCCGGCCGGGCGCCCGGCTCGGCGGCCGGGGCGTCCTGCGGGGAGACGCCGAAGGCCTTGACAGCCTGGTAGTAGGTCCAGGCGGTGCTGTCGCAGGAGGACTTCTTCACGCCGGAGTACGCCGAGCACACCCGCTTCAGGTCCGCGTACAGGGCGTTGTCCAGGCGGTCCTTGTTCGCCGGGAAGGTTCCGGCGGCCTTGTAGTTGCGGTAGCCGAAGTCGTGGCGGGCGCACGACGTCTGGAACGGGAACCCGAAGGGGTTGTCGGGCGAGGAAGAGCAGTAGTCCGTCGACCAGTCGAACCCGTACGCCGCCCACTTGGCCTGGTTGCCGCGGGCGGAGACCCAGGCGCTGTAGCTGGAGGCGCTGGTCTGCGTCCAGGTGCTGAGCACCTGCGGCTTGTCGGCCGGGGCGGCGGACGCGGGGGCCGCGAACACCAGCACGCCGGCCGCGGCCGCGGACACGGACGCGGACGCGAGGACGGGAGCGAGACGACGGCGCATGGCATTCCTCCAGGACGGGGGCGGGTGGGGAGCCCGCGGGGGAACCGTGGGGACCGACCGCCCCGGTCAACTGCCGGTGCGGCGACGGGTTCCAGACTCGGAGGAGCGCATATCGCCGATCCCCACGACGCCTATAACGGGGCGCGCGGGCGGCGGTGTCGGAGCTTGGGGCGCGGGTGCGACGGGTGCCGCGGGCGCAACGGGTGCGGCGTATGCGACGGGTGCGGCGGGTGCAGCGGGTGCCGCGGTCCCGACCGCCGCAGACGGCGCGCGGCCGTAGACGGGGCAGTCCTCTGGTACGACCCGGCGTCAGACTTCAGACAGACTTCAGGTTCGTCCTGCGGAGGGACGCACGATCAGTACCCGCGCCCCGACACTGATCACATGAAGCGCCGTCCCCTCGTCATCGCCGCCGCCGGCGTGGGCGTCCTCGCCACCGCCGCCTTCGCCCTCCCCAACCTCCCGCCCAACCCCGTGACCGACTCGATCAACGACCAGGTGTTCCAGGAGAAGAGCCGGCGGTACGCGACCGCTGCGGACGCGCCGACGCGCGGCGCGCAGGCGTTCAGGCTGCCGTCCTGGGTGCCCAAGGACGCCACGGACATACGCATACGGGCGCGCAGCACCGGCGAGGCCCGGCTGATCCGCTTCACGCTCGGCCCGACCCCGCTGGACGGCCCGCAGTGCACCGCCGGCACGCCGAACCGGCCGCGGGGGCGGGAGTTGAACGCGACGTGGTGGCCGCGGGGCACCCGGTCCGAGGAGCGGCCCGAGTGCCGCGACGCCCGCCAGTACCAGGTGGCCGTGCGCGGCAAGCGCGTCTACGCCTGGACCGACGGGACCCCCTCGCCCGGGGCCGGGCAGGGGCAGGCCCGCTAGGAGTTGTCGCGGACCAGTGCGTCCGCGGTGGCCCGGGCGAAAGCCTCGGGGTTGTCGAGCATGATGTTGTGCCCGCAGTCCGGTACGGGGACGACGTCGACGCCGGCCGCCCGGAGGGCCTCGGCTCCGGCGAGCGGGCCGTCGGCCTCGGGCAGCAGGTAGCTGCGCGGGATCTTCAGCTCCAGCAGCAGTTCCCGCATCGTCGGCGTCGTGCCCGCCGCGAGGTGCACGGCGGAGCGGTACAGGGCGGTGCGGCCGGCCAGCCGCATCGTGGACCACCAGTGGGCGCCCACCCGGTCGCGCACCTCGGCCCAGCCGCCGGCCAGGAACTCCTCCTCGGTGTAGGAGGCGATCCCGCTGCTGCCGGGCGTGCGCGGGACGACCGGGACCGGGTCCAGGTTGGCGTCGACGAGCACCAGCCGGGACACCAGGCGGGGGTGGCGGTGGGCCAGGACGATGGCGACGGCGCCGCCCATGCTGTGGGCGATCAGCTCGGCGCCGGCGACGCCGGCGGAGTCGAGGGCCGCGGCGAGGGCGTCGGCGTGCGCTTCGAGGGTGTAGGAGAAGTGCTCGGGGCGGTCGCTGTGCCCGTGTCCGAGGAGGTCTATGAGGAGGGAGCGGCGCCCTGCCAGCAGGGGGTGGACGGCGCTCGCCGCAAAGTAGGCGGGGGCGGTCGCGCCCAGCCCGTGCACGTACACCCGGGCGGGTTCGGCGCCGGGCAGTTCGGCCCAGCGGATCCGGTCTTCTTCCGGTGTCACTATGGCACTTCGCACCCTGAACTCCTTGATCGTCGACGGAAGTGCCGAGCCTAACCAGGGGCGCGGGGGCCTTGCCGATCTTTCTGCCCGGCGCGCGCTCACGTACGGGCGTCTTAACCTCGTCTGGTGACAACTACGTACGTGAACCAGCTCGGCGGGGACGTTCCGCACACCGGTCAGCCGCCTGCGGGGGCGGCGGTGGAGGTGTGGTCCCTCGACACCACGCTCGGCGTGGTCGGCGGCCACCGCGTCGAGGAGGCGCTGTGGCTGCTGGACGCGGAGGAGCGCGGCCGGGCCGACCGGTTCGTCCGGCCGGCCGACCGGCACCGCTACCTCGCCTCCCACGTGGGGCTGCGGGTGCTGCTCGGCGGCTACCTGGGGCTGTCCCCGGAGAAGGTCGCCCTGGTCCGCGAGGAGTGCCCGTGCTGCGCCGAGCCGCACGGGCGGCCCGCGGTGGCCGGAGGCGGCGTGCAGTTCTCGCTCTCGCACAGCGAGGACCTGGCGTACCTGGCGTTCGCGGCGGTTCCGGTCGGCATCGACGTGGAGGGGCTCCCGCCCGCGGAGGCGGTGGAAGACGTGCTGGGCACCCTGCACCCGGCGGAGACGCGGGAGCTGACCGCGCTGGCGGAGGAGGACCGGCGGCCGGTGCTGGCCCGGCTGTGGGCCCGCAAGGAGGCCTACCTCAAGGGCACCGGCACCGGCCTGGCCCTGGGCCTGGCCGAGCCCTACGTGGGCACCGGCCCGACCCCCGCCCCCGTCCCGGGCTGGCACCTGACGGACCTCCCGTCCCCCCCGACCTACGCAGCCGCCCTCGCCATCCACACCCCCTGACCGCCCCGGCCGACACTCAAAGCCGGCCCGCCACATCCAGCCCCGCCACCCTTCGAAGCCGGGGGCCAGCACATCCAGTCCCGCCCCCCGTCGAAGCCGGGGTCAGGCAAATCCTGCCCCGCCGGCGATTGAGGCGCGGGTCCGGGCAGAGCCCGGTACCCGGCGAAGCCGGGATCCTCGGGGCGCCGCCCCAAACCCCGCGCCCCAAACGCCGGCGAGGCCGAAACGGCCCACCTCCCGCTCCGAAAGCGGCGGCACCGCCCGGCCACGGGCGGGGGGGGGCCACCCCGCCCGGGCTTCGAAGCCGAGGCCCGGCAAAACCAGCCCCGCCGGCGAGGCTGGAAAGGCGAACCTCCGCGCCGGCGGGGGTGAAAGGGGCGGCCCCGCAAGGGGGGCGGTCAGGGTTCGCGGGAGAGGCGGGCCGTGCGGGCTGCGGCCGCCGGGGCCAGGCTCGGCCAGAGGGTGGGAAGCCAGGCCTCGGCCGAAGGAGCCTCGGGGAGGCCCGGGGGCACGGTGTCGTGGAGCCGGGCCGTCTCCGGCTCGGCGGTGCGGTGGTGCGCCAGGATCCGCGGCTCTGCCGGACCCGGCGCCGCCACGACGACACTGCGCAGGAACATCACGTTCGCCGCGAGCAGCCACAGGTCCTCGCCGGGCCCGGCCGCGCCGGACTCCCCCGCCGTGCCGCCGGCCAGCGCCCACGGATCCGGCGCCAGGTACCGCACCCGCCCCACCCCCGTGAACCGCGCGGCCTCCGCGCACATGCCGCACGGCTCCTGCGTGCTCCACAGGGTGGCCGCGCCCAGGTCCCAGCCGGTCCGGGCGGCCCCGAGCGCGTTCATCTCGGCGTGCGCCAGCGGGGTGCCCCGCAGCGGGCCGGCGCCGCCCGGCCCGTCCTCGTACGCCTCGTTGCGGCCCTCGGCGAGCACCTCGCCCGCCGCGTCGGCGAGGACGGCGCCCACCGCCAGCCCGCCCGCTGCCAGTGCCTCGTACGCCAGGCCGAGGGAGCGCCGTACCGCCCGCGGGGCGGCCCGCCACGCCGTGTCGAAATCAGAAGGCTCATGCACCACGGCGACCATTATCGTGACGGCCATGGACATCCGTGTGGCGAACACCGTCGCCGAACTCCAGGCCGCAGAGGGGCTCTTCGACGGCCCGGCCCGCCTGGACTGGTCCGAGCGCTTCCTGTCCGCGCCGGGGCATCTGATGCTCATCGCCTACGTCGACGGGGTGCCGGCCGGCATGGTCTCGGGGGTCGAGATGACCCACCCCGACAAGGGCACCGAGATGTGCCTGTACGAGCTGTCCGTGGACGAGGGCTACCGCCGCCGCGGCATCGGCCGGGCACTGACCGAGGCCCTTGCCGACGAGGCCAAGAGGCGCGGCTGCTACGGCATGTGGGTGGGCGTCGACACCGACAACGAGGCCGCCCTGGCCACCTACGATGCCGCCGGCGCCCACGACGAGGGCGTCTTCGCCATGCGCGGCTGGCCCCTGAAGCCGTCGGCCGGCTGACTCCCTCCGGCGGCGTGTCGTGCCGCCACTCGGCGCACCCTCCGCGCGCCCGCCCCGCGCCCCGGCGAGCATCGGCCGCATGACCGCACTCACCGCATTCACCGCGCTGCTCCCGGCCGCCGCCCTGCTGGCGGCGGGCACCGCACTGCCCCCGCACCCCGCCCCGGCCCCCGCCTCCGCCTCCGCCTCCGCCACGACCGCCGCTTACGTCGTGACCCTCAAGGACGGCACCTCCCGCGCCGCCGCCCCCGCCGCCGCCCGCGCCGTGGCCGCCGAGGCCGCGGAGGCGGGCGACGAGGTCGGGGCCGTCTACGACACCGTGCTCAGCGGCTTCGCCGTCCGCACCACCGCCGCGCGCGCCGCGGCCCTGGCGGCCGACCCGCGGGTGGCCTCGGTGGAACCGGACGCGGTGTTCCGCATCAGCGGCTCCCAGTCCCCCGCACCGTGGACGCTGGACCGGATCGACCAGAGCGAGCTGCCGCTGGACGGCTCGTACACGTACCCGGCCACGGGGCGGGGCGTCACCGCGTACGTCGTGGACACCGGGATCAACCTCCTCCACCAGGAGTTCGGGGGCCGGGCCCGGGCCGGCTACAACGGGGTGTTCCTGGAGCGGGGCTCCACCGACTGCAACGGCCACGGCACGCACGTCGCGGGGACCCTCGGCGGGTCGGTGTACGGGGTGGCGAAGGAGGTCTCCCTCGTCTCGGTGAAGGTGGCCGACTGCCGCGGCGATGCGGCCCTGTCGTCGATCCTCGGCGGCCTCAACTGGCTGGTGAAGGACGCCGCGAAGGCCCCGGGCACCCCGGCCGTCGCCAACATGAGCATCGGGGGCAGCCGCAGTTACGCCCTGGACCGGGCGGTCACCAAGGCCGTGGCCGCCCGGATCACCTTCACCGTGGCCGCGGGCAACGGGAACACCGACGCCTGCAAGGGCTCCCCCGCCGCCGTTCCCGCCGCCCTGACCGTCGGGGCGACGGACTCCGCCGACCGGCGCGCCCCGTTCTCCTCGTACGGCCGCTGCGTGGACCTCTCGGCGCCCGG
Source organism: Streptomyces sp. NPDC046876 (assembly GCF_040645035.1). Lineage (NCBI taxonomy): Bacteria > Bacillati > Actinomycetota > Actinomycetes > Kitasatosporales > Streptomycetaceae > Streptomyces > Streptomyces sp. NPDC046876. The sequence goes on from NZ_JBEYXK010000143.1 coordinate 11,826, forward strand.
CGTGGCCGTCACCTCGGCGTGGAAGGGCTCCACCACCGCGCTCGCCCGTGCCTCCGGCACCTCGATGGCCGCCCCGCACGTGGCGGGCGTCGCCGCGCTGATCCTCGCGCAGGGCGTGGCGGGCGGCGCCCCGGCGATGACGCCCGCCCAGGTCTCCGACGCGCTGGTGCGCGGCGCGCTGGCGAACCGCATCAGCGGGCTGCCAGCCGGCACCGCGAACCTGCTCCTGCACCTCCCTGCGACGGCCCCGTCGCCCGGCAGCACCACGGGGGCCGCAAACCCGACCTGATGGGACATCAATTTCTGTGTGCTTCGGGCAAAGGGAAGTCATTGACTTCTCGTGACCGCGACGCGTCAATGTCGGCCACCGCACCGGCTCGTCCTCCTCCACACAGCGGGTGGGGGGAGGGGTTCGTCCGACGAAGGAGTCGCGACCCAGTGAGTACAACGTTCCGACGAAGAGTCCTGGCCGGGGTGGGCGCGCTGTCCCTGGCTCTGACGGGCGGCGTGGTGGGCCTGGCCGGCACCGCGCAGGCGGCGACCAAGACCACGCCCGTATTCGAGAACTGCGACGCCCCGGCGCCGCAGCCGGACGGCTCGGGCAACCAGAACTACACGATCACCCTGCCCGACACGGCCAAGGCGGGTGACGTCGTCCCCATCACGATCGACCCGGGTGCGAGCCCGCTGGTCCCCGGCTTCTCCGTCACGACGGTGAACACCACCAAGATCACGCTGAAGGTCGGCGCGACCACGCAGGTGGTGACCAGCCCGCCGGAGACCGTCAGCGTGGTGGCCGGCACCCCGCTCGACCCGAAGGCCTTCTCCGGCACCGTCAAGATCCCCGACGGCACCGAGGGCACCACGGTCGACGTCAAGCTCGACCTCGCCGTCACCGACGCCGACCTCAGCGGATCGGTCTTCACGACCACCTGCACCCCCGCGCCCCGGCCGAGCGCCACCCTCGGCTCGGTCGCGGTCGAGGCCCTGCCGAAGGACCCCGTCACCACCAGGCTGACGCCGAACAGCGGCAAGGCGGGCACGGCCGTCACCGTGACCGGCGCCAACTTCCCGGCGGGCGCGGTCACCTGCTCGGCGCTGCTCGCGGGGGCGGCGACCGGTGACACCGGGGCGGGCACCGCGGACGCCTCCGGCGCCGCCACCTGCAACCTGACGGTCACCAAGAAGGCCGACGCCATCAAGATCGACGGCTCGGTCGCCCCGTACAAGTCCTTCGTGTTCCTGGAGGACCAGGCGGGCGTGAAGAACCCGGTCGACATCGAGGTCCTGCCCGGCCCGCTGGCGCTCGGCCCGAAGGACGGCCAGCCGGCCGTCGCCTTCCCCTCGGTCACCATCAACGGCAAGGCCCAGTCGGTGGTCGGCGTGTTCAACGCGGCGACCGTCCAGGACTTCCGCGGCGGCACGCTCGGCTGGGACGTGACGGCGACCCGTACGCCGTTCCTGAACGAGACGACCGGCCACTCGATGGCGAAGGCGCAGCTCGGCATCCAGCCGTCCTGCACCGTGACCAACCCGGACAGCCCGAGCACCTGCACCGCCGGAGCGCCCGGGGCGATCACCGACACCCCGATGAAGGTGGCCTCGCAGGCGGCCGGCGGGGACGAGCTGACCGGCGGTGAGTTCGCGGTCGGCGGCGCCGGGATGATCCAGCTCCCGGCGTTCATGTTCGCCGACACCTACCGGACGGTCGTCACCTTCTCGATCGCCTGACCGATCGACCGGCCGATTATCCGACCGTTCGACTGACCGGCGGGAACCGGCCCACCCGGGGTGGTGGGGGGGGGCCGGGCCGCCCCCCCCCCCCCCCCGCGCCCCCC